>JANMJN010000984.1:0-1511 GCA_031371355.1 Saprospiraceae bacterium | reverse complement strand
GTAAATTCCGTTTTTGCACTCGTGTCACAAAACCTGCTTTGATGGTAGCCGTAAGAGTATTGACTAAAATACGGGGGAATTTCAAAGGTTCATCAGCAAAACTGAGTGTACTTTTCATGATTAAAGACAACTCATTGGGTAAAGGTCTGGGTTTGAATGGTTTAGGTTCTGGTATCTCTTGAACATCAGGTGTTAAATCGAACAAAAGCCCTAAAATACTTGCGCCACCCACACCATCAATAGCCACATGGTGCATTTTAGAAACAATGGCAACCGAGCCAGGTGGCACTTGTGGAATCGTATCCAAACCTTCAATAAACGTAAAAGACCACAAAGGACGAGACTGGTCAAGCGGCTCGCTGAAAATCTTAGACGCGGTTTCACGCAGTTCCCGCCAACCGCCGGGTTTAGGCAAAGCGATGTGAGAAATATGCAAATCAATATCAAAATAAGGGTCATCAACCCAATAAGGATAATCTATACTGAGGGGTACATACATGAGGCGTTGCCGCAATTTCGGAATCAGATGCAAGCGTGACAGAATGGTTTTTTTAAATGTTTCAAACTCTATAGAGCCTTCAAGGACGACAACTGAACCGACGTGCATGTGGCTTGTCGGCGTTTCTGCGTATAAAAAGGCGGCGTCCATGCCTGAAATGGCAGTGATGTTTGGGTTATCGAGTTTTTCGATGAGCTTCTTCTTCATTATTATCTTAATGTTTTTATCTGTAAAACGGTTAATATTAGTCGTTTCTACGGTTGCGTGCCAAGTTAGGATTTTTTGAAAAATCGAACGTTATCTTTTGCGTAAATTCGCTAAATTTCTTTGTTTGTAACTGCTATGTAACGTTGTTTAAGTACCTTTACCCTATATTTTTTCAAGAAAAAACAATAAAAATGGCAATTAAGAAAGACGAAACAGCTTCATTTGTTCTGCGATTCACGCAAAAAATCTTTCAAAATGAACAAGGCGAGCCTCAAATACAATGGCGTGGCAATATGCGTCATGTCCAAACGGGTGACGAAAAGAACTTCTCAAAATTCGATGAAGTTATTCAGTTTATACAAGAATCTTTGACGGACCTAACCGTTCAAGCTGTTGAAAACAAATCCCCTGAAGAACAAAAAGGCATCATCGCTAAGAGCTTCGACCTCTGGAAACGCATGGCAATCGAAACGCCCAAATTGGTCATGGATACCCTCAAAGACCCTAAAAAGCAAGCTGCTCAAATTCAAGAACAAATCCAAGAGCAAATACAAGAACGGATTCATCAAGTTGGCGATGCTTTCAATCAAAAATTAGAAGATGTACGTGAAAAACTCGAAGTGGACGAATGGCTCGGTTCCTCTAAATCGGATTATAAAAACATTATGAAAATGCTGGAAAACATGTCCGAAGAAATCAAATTGCTCAATCAAAAGGTGGATAAACTCTCTAAGAAAGTGAAAAGCGAAAAGTGATGGATTTTTTGACCACAGATGACACTGATTCGACTGATTTGCGCTGATTT
>JANMJN010000965.1:0-10085 GCA_031371355.1 Saprospiraceae bacterium | reverse complement strand
GAGAGGGCTTGAGCCGTCATTTACAAGCAAAAGGCGTAGCAAAAGTGCTGTTGACAGCCCCTGGCAAAGGCGATATTCCCAATATCGTTCATGGTGTCAATCATGAAAGTTTTGATGTGAATGATGAAAAAATTTGGTCAGCAGCCAGTTGTACTACCAATGCAATAGTGCCTGTCTTGAAAGTGATTAATGATGCTTTGGGCATTGAAAAAGGGCATGTCGAGTCGGTTCACTCCTTCACAAATGACCAAAATCTGTTGGACAATTTCCATAAAAAATTCCGTCGAGGACGCTCTGCACCGCTCAACTTGGTGATTACTGAAACAGGCGCAGAAAGCGCGATTGCTAAAGTTTTACCTGAATTAGCAGGTAAATTTACAGGCAATGCCATCCGTGTTCCCACACCGAATGTTTCTTTAGCCGTCTTGAATTTGCAATTAGACAATAAAACAACGAAAGAAGACATCAATGAAATCATGCGCCAAGCCGCTTTGAAAGGCGAATTAGTGGAACAAATTCAATACTCTATTTCACAGGAATTGGTGTCATCTGACTTGGTCGGTAGCCCAACACCTGCCATTTTCGACAGCCCTGCCACTATCCTTTCACGCGACGGACGGAGCGTGGTGCTGTATGTTTGGTACGACAATGAATATGGTTATACACGGCAAGTGATTCGCTTTTGCAAGCAGTTGGCGGGTGTTATTCGTTTGCGTTATTATTGATTTTTAAGGTTTTATATAAAAACAAGCCGATATTGAGACCCCTCAGTATCGGCTTGTTTTTTTATCTCAAAATCAACTTCTCACGCTCAGGACCTGTCGAAATCATCGTTACTTTAGTTTTCAAATATTCCTCTAAAAAGACGATATATTGTTTTATCGTTTCAGGTAAAACATCAAAATCCAACATACCATCAAGCGATGTATTCCAACCTTCAAATTTTAAGTAAACAGGGTCAACACGGATTTCAGCCATATCGTAAGGCAAATCAGACGTCTCTGTGCCGTTGTAACGATAAGCTGTGGCAGCATGTAGTTCCGTGAAAATATTCAATACGTCAATTTTTGTAATACATAATTGTGTTACGCCATTGAGCATAATCGTATAACGCAACTGCGGCAAATCAATCCAACCACAACGGCGCGGACGACCTGTTGTTGAACCAAATTCAGCCCCCTCAGTACGGAGCAAATCGCCAACTGAATCGTGCAATTCTGTTGGGAAAGGTCCACTGCCGACGCGGGTACAATATGCTTTTGTGATGCCAATGACTTCACCAATGCTTTGTGGCGCAACACCCAAACCAACACAGACACCAGCCGTAACGGTATTCGACGACGTGACGTAAGGGTATGTACCAAAGTCAATATCCAACATCGAGCCTTGTGCGCCTTCTGCTAAAATCTTTTTACCTGCATCCATCGCCTTATTGATATAATACTCTGAATCAATCAATTGTAAGGATTTAAGTGTCGCCAAACTGCTGAAAAAACGCTCTTCTTCTGCCGCTAAATCGAAAGATATGGATGGATATATTTTCACCATTTCAAGGTGTTTTTTCTTCAAAGCTTCGTAGCGTTCACGGAAGTTGGGCAGCATGATATCGCCCACCCGCAAGCCATTGCGCCCAGTTTTATCCATATATGTCGGACCAATGCCTTTCAAAGTTGAGCCAATTTTGGCAGCACCTTTTGCCGCTTCACTGGCTGCGTCGAGCATTCGATGCGTCGGTATAATAAGGTGTGCTTTTTTGGCAACCAAAAGGCGATCTTCAAACGCAACTTTGGCAATCCGCAAGTTTTGGATTTCACGTTCGAAGGTGATAGGGTCAAGCACGACACCGTTGCCAATGACGTTGATGAGTTTTTCCCTGAAAATACCAGATGGAACGGTGTGAAGGACGAATTTTTTGCCGCCAAATTTCAAAGTATGCCCAGCGTTTGGTCCACCTTGAAAGCGCGCCACGATGTCATATTTTTCAGCGAGAAAGTCCACTATTTTGCCTTTGCCTTCGTCGCCCCACTGTAAACCGAGAATAACGTCTATTTTCATTGTTGAGATGTTGAATATTTGAATAATGATACGTTGATAACTAAAATGGTTTTTAAAAACGGCGCAAAATTAGAAAAACTCAACGGACTCACGTAATTTGAAGCGTTTTAATGTGGCATCAAATTTAGTATCTGCTATAATCTACCATAAACGCATACAAACAAGTCAGTTTCCTAAATGAAAAAGAATCTTATTATTATCTTAATCCTCATTCTGAACATAAAACTTATCGCTCAAACGGTCAATTTTTCATATTCTGCGTTGCCAATTGTCATTATTAATACCAGTGGTGCTGTCATACCTGACGATCCAAAAATTACGGCGAATATGAAAATTATTTACAATGGTCCGGGTCGAGTCAACAATGTGAGCGACCAAATCTTCCATTTTGATGGCATTGTTGGGATTGAAAGACGAGGCTCCTCGTCGCAGTTTATATCTGACAAAAAACCATACAGTATTGAAGTGCGTAATGCGGCGGGCAACGACCTCGCCATGCCTTTGCTCGGTATGCCGAGTGAATCCGACTGGGCTTTGATTGCACCTTATAGCGACAAGGCTTTGATTCGAGATGCTTTAACTTACAATTTGGCGGGGTCATTTATGGCTTGGGCTCCACGCACGCGTTTTTGCGAACTTGTCGTAAATGGTGATTATAGAGGCCTTTATGTATTGACAGAAAAAATAAAGCGTGATATTGGTCGTGTCAATATCTTAAAAGGTGATTCAACGGCAACTTCAGGTGATGCGCTCACAGGCGGGTATATCATGAAAATTGATAAAACGACAGGTAATGTACCGGGTCTTACAGCTGGTTTCTATTCAGCTTATTCAAATAGTGATACGAATGCTAATAGAAAAACGCTTTACCAATTTGAGTATCCGAGCCTTGACGATATTAAACCTGCGCAAAAAACCTATATCCAAACGGCTGTGGCAAGCATGGAACAGGCAATGACATTGAGCAATCCAGCGTTTTCTGACCCCTCAGTAGGTTACCCAAAATATTGGGATGCGCCGTCACTTGTTGACTTTTTTATCGTCAACGAACTGACCCGCAATGTTGACGGCTACCGCCTAAGCACTTTTTTTTACAAAGACAGAAACTCGGTGAATAGCAAATTTAAAATGGGACCTGTTTGGGACTTTAACATTGCGCTCGGCAATGCCAACTATTGCGATGGCGCACGCATCAGCAATTGGGCGGTGGACTTTAACAACGTATGCCCGAATGATGGTTGGGGCATACCGTTTTGGTGGAAGAACTTAATGGCGGATAATAATTTCAAAAAACAAATACGCAACCGTTGGCAGCAATTGAGAACCAAAGAGTTATCCAATACACGTATCAATTATGTGATTGATTCTTTGACCCTTGCATTGGGTGATGCGCCCAGTCGGAATTTCCAAAAATGGGCAATATTAGGCATTTACGTTTGGCCCAATCCATACGTTGGTGCAACTTTCGATAGTGAAATCAGCTATCTGAAATCATGGTTAACCAACCGTATTGCTTGGATGGATGGTCAAATAGCCACTTTCCCCGTTGGTCAACAAGAGATTTTAGATAAATTGAGCGTTTCTCCTAACCCCTCAGTATCGGGCTTTAATTTCGCCTATCTTTTGAAAAATCCTCAAACCGTTAATTTGCTCATTTACAATGAGTTAGGTCAAGTTGTTTATCAAAAAACGGAACAACAAAGCTCCGGTAATCAACAAATGCGTTGGTACGAACCACAAGCGACAAGTGGTTTGTATTTTTATGAAATTAAAACAAATGGGACAAGAAGTGCGATAGGGAAAATTGTTAAAAATTAGACAGATTATAAGGGGCAAAGGGCAAGAGGCAAAGGGCAAGGGGCAAGGGGCAAAGGGCAAAGGGCAAAACGGGAATTAAACGTTTTGCCCATTGACTTTTGCCCTTTGCCTTTTGCCCCTTGCTTATTGTTTCATCGCTTCATAAATCAATGTTTGAATACGTGTCCGATAATTTCCATTAATCAATTTATTACTACCATCGGGATAAGTGCGGTTGGAAAGGAAAATATAAACCAATTTTTTCTCTGGGTCAACATAAGCGGCATTTCCTGTAAAACCTGTATGACCATAAGTAGCACTGGATGCTAATTCGCTCATATTCAAGTGTTTAGAAGCATCCAATTCTTTCATGTCCCAACCAAAGCCGCGTCTGGTAGAGCCGCCTTGTCGGGTTGTAAACAGTTTTATCGTCTCTGGTTTCAAGTAACGCACGCCGTTGTATTCACCACCATTCAAGAGCATTTGGAACAAAACAGCTAAGTCTCCTGTCGTCGAAAACAGACCGGCATGACCACTGACACCACCGAGCATCGCAGCCGCCATATCATGCACCGTCCCACGCACCCGCGCCATACGGAAATAATTGTCCTCTTCGGTCGGTGCACAAGCATTTTCAGGAAATTTTGTCAATGGATTAAACAAAGTATGCGTCATACTGAGGGGGGTATAAAATTGCTCATCAGCATATACATCAAGCGTTTTGCCTGTGATGTTTTTGATAACATCAGCCATCAAAATCAAACCTAAATCAGAATATAAATAGTTGTGGCTGTCACGTAAAGGCGAGTCCGCAATCAGCATTTTCATCGTGTCCACATAATCTTTTCGCATATAAAGATTAGGCGTAACAGGAATCGTAAAATCACCTACTAGGGTTTTTGAATACCATTTTTCTGATGGAAAATACTTCTTTTTACCATCAACTATGATTGAATCAAGTGTTTGTTTATAAAACGGAATCCAAGCCAACAATCCGGCTTGATGAATCAACACGTCTTTAAATGACAAATCGGCTTTATTCGACCTCTTGCCATTGGCATCCCTTTGGGACAGTACAGGCAAATAATCACCAAAGGCTTTGTTTATATCAAACTTTCCTTCCTCATATAACTTCATTAAACTGACCGTCGTAGCAGCACATTTTGTAATTGAAGCGAGGTCGTAGAGGTCATCGGTGGTTGTCTCCTGTATTTTTTCATACGTCATGTGTCCAAAGGCTTTGTGATACACCACTTGACCATTTCGGGCAACCAAAACCTGACACCCTGGAGCCGCTTTATCGACAATCAACTCATTAGCAATGGCATCAATCCCGTTTAATGTTTTGGCATCCATATCCACCACTTCGGGTGTTTCGGTAATCCATTCCAAACCATTTATATTTTTTAAAGACATACCAAACCCACCTTTCGCGTTTTCAGAAGCCGTCACAGGCAGTTTTCCTTTAAATTCAAAAATACCAAACATGCCTTGAGCTGCCAATTCCTCTGTTACGATGTCGTCATTGTAACATTCAACGATATTTTTAACGCCATCAAAATATTTTAAAATGTATGGATTACCGAAAACCACAAGAATCACTTTTGTTTTTTGCGCCAATTCGTTCACAAATTCGCGGGTACTCTGCGTGATGCCAAAATTCTCGGAAGCCTTGGGTCTCATGCCATTCAAACTAATGATGACTGTTTTTTTCTTTGAAAAATAGTCCAACATCTGCGCTTTTTTCTCATCAGAAAAACTTTTAGGCACATTGAATTGATTGAACAAACCGAGACTGTTGAGTTGATATTGAAACTTTGTCCAACTGCTCGCGCCAATTGCCAAAGTTGCCAACGAGTCAGGTTGATAACTGATAAAAGGGATGAGTTTGTCGTCATTGCGCACCAAAGTCAAGGCGTTTTTTATCAATTCACGTTTCAGTTGTTGGCTCTCAGACGAATTAATGTCCCAACGGACATTTGTCGGGTCGCTATACTGAGGGGTGTTTAAACCATAACGAAACTTAGCGCGAAGCACCCGTTTGACGCTTGCTTCAATGTCTTTTACGTCAATTCGACCATCAGTGATGTATTGTTGAATGGCTTCAAAAGCATCGGGTGTACTTTCGGGCAGACATAAAATATCGCAACCTGCCTCCAATGCTTTTGCCGATACTTCACCTCTTTGAAAATATTTGGTCACGCCGCGCATTTCCAAACCATCCGTAAAAATCAAACCATTGAAGCCAATTTGTTTACGCAACAACTCACGCACAGCATTTTTACTCAAAGACATAGGCAAATGCAATGTGTTGTCAATGGATGGAATGGACAAATGTCCAACCATCATACTGGCGACACCATGTTGGCTCAAAACGCGAAACGGCATCATTTCGAACGCTGTCAACCGCGCCAAATCAGAACTCACAACGGGCAAGTCGTAATGGCTATCCACATCCGTATCGCCATGTCCAGGGAAGTGTTTGGCGCATGCCATAACGCCGTTATCTTGCATACCTTTGGCGTACTCATAGCCTTTGGCAGCGACATTGTACATATTGTCGCCAAAACTACGCTCATTGATAACAGGGTTATTCGGATTATTATTGATGTCAATAGACGGCGCGAAATTGATATGAACGCCCATACGACGACATTCTTTAGCAATCGCTACACCAAATTGATAAATGAGTTGATTATCTGTAATCGCGCCGAGCATCATTTGTTTGGGATAGGCAATGGCGGCATTTTTCAAACGCATATTCAAACCCCATTCGGCATCCATGGCGATGAAAAGCGGTATTTGGCTGATTTCTTGATAGTGATTCGTCAATTCCAATTGCTTTTCAGGCGTTCCTTGAAAGAAACACAGGCTGCCAACATGGTATTTCTTTATGAGATAGTCAACTTGTTCAACGTGTTCTGACCCCAGATTAGAGTGTGCCCGAATCATAATGAGCTGCCCAATGCGCTGCGTGTCATTGAGGGTCTGATAGACGCTGTCCACCCAACGGTCTTCACCCGTTGCTTTTTGAGCCAAAATCGAAAAGTGTAAAATGGAAAATAGAAAAAGCGTCAAAACGTAGTTTCTCATTATCGAAAGACATTATTTTTTAGTTATGGGGGTAAAAATACGACTTTATTTATAATTTCGGCGCATTCCCGTGGTTCGACTGTCATTTAGATACCTCGTTTTCAGTATTAACCCCAATCCACAGCGTAAATACTCGTCGGGGAAAAAAATATAACCATCAGCATTCAAAATATAGCCGTGCGATCCAAAAATACAGTCATTTGCGCCGAAGATATTGCCAAAACGATTCAATATATTGTCAAGGCTTTTCTATTTATCGCCAAAACTAAAAGCATTTTAGCCCCACGAGTTTTTGCGCCGAATCACTTTCTATGACGCAACTAACAAGGAGCATAACTCAAATCCATCTTATGGGTATAGAATCATAGTTGATTTAGGTTTAAAATCCAACATGACTTTTTGTCGCTTCTTTTCATTGTTTAACTGACAAAATTGCCTATTTGGATGTTAAAACAGAAATAAAACCGTCAATATTTCTTTAAAAAGGGATTGGTTTCTAATTTGAGGTTTGGTATTGTAAATAAAAAATCAATCAACAAAAATCATTACACAATAAAACAATGACATACGATAATTTTACGATAAAAGCACAAGAAAGTATATTAAAAGCCCAACAACTCGCCGGCGAAAACAACCAACAAATGGTGGATACGGCTCATTTACTGAGGGGTATCTTGGTGGAAGACGAAAGTGTTGCGGGTATTTTGTTAAAAAAAATTGGCGTTAGCCCCGCTTCTTTAGAAACAGAATTGGACAAATTAATCGCCGCTATTCCTAAAATTCAAGGCGGCGTTGATAAACAGTACTTGTCAAGCGAAGCGAACAAAGTGTTGAGTAAAGCTAAGACACTCGCCAAAGAATTTGGGGACGAATACATCCCAATCGAACTCGTTTTGTTAGCCATTTTACAAGGCAACGACAAAACTGCCCGAACGATTCGAGAATTGGGTGCAACAGAAGACAACCTTAGAAAAGCAATTACTGACATGAGAAAAGGACGAAAAGTAACCGATTCGGGTGCAGAAAATCAATATAACGCTCTGTCGAAATATGCCATCAACCTCAATGAACGAGCTGAATCGGGTAAACTCGACCCGATTGTGGGACGTGATGAAGAGATTCGTCGTGTCCTCCACATTTTGAGCCGCCGTCAAAAAAACAATCCCATCGTCATTGGCGAAGCGGGTGTCGGTAAAACAGCGATTGTTGAAGGCATTGCTCACAGAATCGTGCGGGGCGATGTACCTGAAAGTTTGAAAACAAAAAAAATTATGAGCCTCGATATGGCGGCTTTGATTGCGGGGGCGAAGTACAAAGGCGAATTTGAGGAACGTTTGAAAGCCGTTGTCAAAGAAGTTGAGGAATCAGAAGGCGAAATTATTTTGTTTATAGATGAAATTCATACGCTCATTGGTGCAGGTGGCGGCAACGGTGCGATGGATGCCGCTAATATCTTAAAACCCGCTTTGTCGCGTGGTGAGTTGCGAACAATTGGCGCTACGACTTTAGATGAGTATCAAAAATATTTTGAAAAAGATAAAGCATTAGTCCGTCGTTTTCAACCCGTTATGGTAGATGAGCCGAGTGTCGAAGATACTATCTCGATACTGAGGGGGGTACAGGAACGCTATGAAAACTACCATAAAATCAAAATTTTGGACGAGGCGTTGGTCTCTGCTGCTGAGTTGAGCCATCGTTATATCGCAGACCGTCATTTGCCCGACAAAGCGATTGACTTGATAGACGAAGCAGCTGCCAAATTGCGCTTGGAACTTGACAGTGTGCCAGAGGAAATTGATGAATTGGACAGAAAGCTGCGCCAATTGGAAATCGAGCGCGAAGCGATTAAAAGAGAAAATGAACCTAAGAAATTAGAGGTTTTGAACCGCCAAATTGCTGATTTGCAAGAAAAACTCAATGGTGTGCGTGGCAAATGGGATGAAGAACGCGCCATTGTTGAAGCAATTCAAACAGCTAAACGCAAATTGGAAGAGTTGGAACTCAAAGCACAAAGAGCAGAACGCGAGTCGAATTTTGAATTAGTCGCTAAAATTCGCTACGGCGAAATCAAGGATGAAGAAAAAGCATTGAAGGTTGCCGAGGATCAACTCAAAGAGTTAGCACCAGAAAACCGTTTGACAAAAGAAGAAGTGACGTCTGATGATATTGCCGAAGTTGTTGCTCGTTGGACGGGTATTCCAGTTGCCAAAATGCTGCAATCTGAAAAAGATAAATTATTGAAATTGGAAGATGAAATCGGCAAACGTGTCATTGGTCAACGAGAAGCGATTGAAGTTGTTTCGGATGCGATTAGGCGTTCACGTGCGGGACTACAAGATGAGAATCGTCCGATGGGTTCTTTCATTTTCTTAGGACCTACAGGGGTTGGTAAAACGGAATTGGCAAAAGCCTTAGCAGAAGTTATGTTCAACGACGAAGCAGCCATGACGCGGATTGATATGTCTGAATATCAAGAGAAACATACCGTTTCGCGCCTTGTCGGTGCGCCTCCGGGCTATGTGGGTTACGATGAAGGCGGACAATTGACAGAAGCCGTCCGCCGCCGTCCGTATCAGATAATTTTGTTAGATGAAATCGAAAAAGCGCATCCTGATACCTTCAATATTTTGCTGCAAGTTCTCGACGATGGGCGTTTGACGGATAACAAAGGTCGTGTAGCGAATTTCAAAAATACACTTATTATTATGACCTCAAATATGGGTTCTGATAAGATTTTGGACAATTTTGACGGTCTCGAAGATGTTTCTGAAAGTCAAAAAGAGGACATTATTGAAGAAACGAAAAAAGAAGTTTTGGAGATTTTGAAAGAAAACCTTCGTCCAGAATTCTTAAATCGGATTGACGAAACGGTCGTTTTCCACCCCCTCAGTAAATCGGACATCAAAGCTATTTTGGTGATTATGATTAAGGGTTTGAATAAGATGTTGAAAAAACAAGACTTGTTTGTTTACCCAACCGATGCCGCTTTCGACTTTTTAGCGAAACAAGGTTACGACCCGCAATTTGGCGCCCGTCCTTTGCGTCGCACCTTGCAAAAGGCATTGATTAACGAATTATCAAAAGAAATTTTGATGAATAAATTTTCAAAAGGCGATAAGATTGTAGTCGATGTAAAAGGC
>JANMJN010000900.1:0-2713 GCA_031371355.1 Saprospiraceae bacterium | reverse complement strand
TATTTTAACAACTTCAGGCACAACGGTTTTAGGTTTATTAAACAACCATAAAGCAGCCGTTATAAGTAAAGCCACACTTGCCGCCGCCGCTAAACCATAATAGAATCGGCGGTTAACAAATACGCCTAAAAAAGGGCTTTTTTCGACCTTTTTTACTGAGGGGGGCATGGCAGTTTCTTTATCCCACGTTGCCATTTTGCCGCGCAAATCATTTTCTACAAGCACTTCCATCGCATCCCATTCAAAACGGTGCATATTCACCATTTCGGCTAATTGTGGATTGTTGGACATGTCTTCTTCAAATTTCTTTGTTTCTTCAAGACTCAATGCGCCATTCAGATAGGATTCTATCCTATCATATAATGTATAATCGTCCATTTTCTTTATTTTTTATGAGTTTGGTTGTTTATGTGTTTAAAATGCTTAGGTATTCGGCATGACCCGATAAATAAACCTTGAATTTCTTTCGACATTCATAAGCGTTTTTTTTAGCCAATTCGGGACTGCTCAATCCGAGTTCAGAAGCGATTTCATCCATCGAATAGGACAGCTTGTAGAGCCTTAATATTGTTTTACAACGGTCGCCAATTTTTGACAATATGTCGTCAATAATGTCTCGTTTTTCATTTTCAATCACCCTTGCCTCTACACTTTCTGTTGGTTTATCATAAAATTCAGGTTTTAATTCGACATCTCTCCCAAACTTTCGTTTATTAGACACCCATCGCCATTTGGCAATACCGATAAAATAGGTTGTCCAAGAGCTTTGCCCTTGAAAATTACCTTCTCTGATTTGGCGGTCGAATAAGACCAAAGTATCTTGAAAAACATCTTCACCATCTTGAACATTACCCCCATGTGTTGTCACGTAAGCCAAAATTGACCGTTTTAACTTTGTTTCTTGGTAAATTTGCCTCAAAGCCCTATCGCGGTGTACGCCACCTTGCTTAAAAGCTGCGAGGAGTTCAGCATCACTGAAAGTCTTGTCTGTCATTTAGTAGTGCAGTTTTGTGTAAAAAGGTGACTAATGGTGTGTAAGAAAAGACAAAAATAAAATTTTCTTGCGTTATTTAGCGGTTTCAGGATAAATTCAACGCTTTAGTTTTGTTGATAAATCGTTTTCTGTTTTTATCAAAACTTTTATCTTTGTGAGAAAATCGTTCATATTCAACTATTAAACAAACCTAAAACCAAACTCAAAACGTACACAATGAGAAACGAAACGCCTCCTTTCCCGATAAATCGGTATGAAACAGCACCCCTCCCGAAGGAATCGGAATCTGCGATCAGTATCCCCATCACTGCTTGGGCAGAAGAAGACCGCCCGCGCGAAAAGATGCAACTTAAAGGCAAGTCGGCATTAACAGATGCTGAACTCATCGCCATTCTCATCGGTTCGGGCACAGTCGGCATGGATGCCATTGGATTAGCAGCACAAATTCTCAAGTCCGTTGATAGCAATCTGTCCGAATTAGGTCGTCGGACTTTAAAAGACTTGATGAAATTTAAAGGTATTGGCGAAGCCAAAGCGATAACGATAGCCGCTGCATTGGAAATTGGTCGACGGCGACAATTCAGCGACATGATGCAACGCGATACCATCACTTGTTCGCGTGATGTCTATGATGCTATTTTGCCGCAGTTGATTGACTTACCCAACGAGGAGTTTTGGATTTTGATGCTCAATCGAGCGAACCATATTATCAGTCGTCACCGCGTCAGTATTGGCGGCGTGTCGGGCGTGGTGGTTGATGCCAAAATGGTATTTCGACCTGCCATTGAAGCGTTGGCAAGTTCCATTATTCTCATTCACAATCATCCATCGGGCAATTTGAAACCGAGTCAACGGGATATAGAATTGACTCGAAAGTTGAAAAAAGCAGGAGAATCGCTTGATATTTCCGTTGCTGACCATGTTATTGTCGCTCATTCGGGGTTTTATAGTTTTGCAGACGAAGGGATGATGTATTAAGTGATAAGTGATAAGTGATAAACGAGAAGTGAAAAATGCCTCAGTATTTTTCACTTCTCGTTTTCATTTTTCACTCTTCCAAAGGTTTTTCAAAAAACGCAAAAAATTACCGTGCATGATGTTCTCGACATCCCCCTCAGTATAACCGCGATTTTTTAACAAATTGGGGATTTTTTGCAAATCAGCAATTGTTTCTACGTCGTAAGGGCATTGTTCTTTGCCATAACCACCATCTAAATCAGAGCCGATACCGACGTGTTGTGCATTGCCCGCAATTTGACAAATATGGTCAATATGGTCTATGACTCTTTCAATATTGCAGCCCATTTCTTGAGGTGTTGACACTTTTTTAATCCAATTTGGGACAATCATCCAAGCGTCAAAAGCGGCTCCAATGACCGCACCGCGTTCTATTAATGCCTTGATTTGTTCATCTGAATACTGTCTATTGTGGTTAACAATAGAACGGCAAAGGTTGTGGCTCGCCCACACAGCGCCATCAAAATTGTCCAAGGCTTGCCAAAAAGCATCGTCGCAGAGGTGTGTGGCATCTAAAATCATATTGAGCGAGTCCATTTTTTTCAATAAATCCAAGCCATTTTGATTCATTTTGCCTGTGGCATCTGTGCCGTTGGCATAACGTCCCGGTCCATAGTGCGCTGGACCAATGGCACGAAGCCCATATTCGTAGGCTTTTTCGACATAATCAACCGTTATCAAAGAGTCCGCTCCTTCCAAACT
>JANMJN010000097.1:0-3096 GCA_031371355.1 Saprospiraceae bacterium | reverse complement strand
ATATATCGGTTCTGAAATTCCAAAATGGACAGGTAGTTTAACAAGCCGTTTCAGCTTCAAAGGTCTTGATGCTTCTATCAGTATTTATGCACGTATTGGTCAAACAATTTTGTCGGGTTTCCACCAAAATAACAATCAATTGGCAGGGCGTTACCAACAAATCAAAGTAGATTATTGGACACCTAATAATCCAACGAATGAATTCCCACGTCCGAATAAAGACCAAGAATTCCCAGTTTACAACCAAACTTTGATTTATTTCGATGGTTCTTTTGTCAAAATTCGGAACATCAACTTTGGTTATACATTGCCAAATAACTTGACTAAAAAATTGGGTGTTGAGTCACTTCGTTTGTTCTCAAGTATTCAACAACCCAAAATTTGGTCAGAATACATCACTAAATACAATGGTGTTGACCCAGAAGTTTCTGAAAGTGGCACGGCGAACAGTGGTGTCACACCAGCAACTAAGGTTGTAACAGTTGGTTTGAATGTCAAATTCTAAACAAGTATCTGGTGGTTAGAGTTAGTAAATTTTAAAAATTTACTAACTCTTTACCCCTCAGTATAAATTAATAAAATTTAGCAAAAAATCTAAATTTCTAATAAAATGAAAATTTTAAATTTTAAAAAATCAATAGCAATATTTGCAACTATCGCTTTGATGTTCGTCTCGCAATCTTGCCAAGACGTGCTCAAAGAGGAAATCGTTTCCCAAATTGGTAATGACTATATCAATACACCTAAAGGCTTTAATGATGCCGTCAATGCCGCTTATTCAACCCTTCGAGCCTATTACGGTACGCAACAAGGCTTGACAATGACCGAGTACGGCACAGACATCTACGCAACAGGCGCAGATGGTGGCTACAAAGGTTTCCACTTCTATGATACACAGTTGAACCCCTCAGTAGATTGGCTCGCCAGTGTTTGGGATGAATTGTATCGTGGCATTAATACCTGTAATGCTGTCATTGACCGTTCAAAAACAGTTGTCGGCAACGCTGCTTTTGAGGCAGCAAAACCTCAGCGTGTAGCAGAGGTCAAGTTCCTCCGTGGTTTGTACTATTTCATTTTGTTCCAACAGTATGGTCCAGTGGATTTGCGTTTGACAGAAACATTGGTGCCTTCAAAAGTAACGTCAAGAGCGACAGACAAAGCCATGTTTGATGCCATTATCGCTGACCTCGAAGCAGCTTTACCTGTTTTGGAAGCTAAAAAAGCATCAAATGATTATGGTCGTGTAACAAAACCTGCTTGCGAACACCTTTTAGGCTATGTATATTTAACAAGAAATAATACATCTTCAAAAGGTTCAGATGATATAAACAAAGCAATTACTTACTTGTCTGATGTCATCAATGGTGGTTATGGTTTCTCACTTTTGCCAGATTTTGCAAGTGTTTTTGATGAAAACAACCAAATCAACAATGAGGTCGTTTTTGCGTGCCAATACACAACAGACCCTGCAACAAACACACCTGTTATTGACAACAATGGCAATACAGGTGGTAACAATTTGCACTTGTTCTTCGGTATGCAATATGACGTACAAGCAGCTATGAAACGCGATGTTTTCTATGGTCGCCCGTTCAAGCGTTTGCGCCCAACTAAATACTTGATTGAAACGGCTTTTGCGGATAAAACAAATGACTCGCGTTTCAAAAAGTCATTCCGTGATACTTGGTTGTGTAACAATCCTGCGACAATTACTTCTTTTGCCTTGGACGCTTCAAAAGCGGGTCAATCTATTACTTTCAAATCAGGCGATACGACAATGTTCATCTCTAACGTTGAAATACCGACTGCTGAACGCGCCCTACGCAAATACCAAGTTATTGTACCGAGTTTTGCAAGTGCAACAGGTTACTTTAATGAAGCCATTTTCTTTACATTGACAAAATTCTTCGACACCAAGCGTCCTGACTTGACTTATACACATGGGAGCCGTGACTATTTTATCTTCCGTTTGGCAGATACAAAATTGCTCTTGGCAGAAGCATATCTTTTGGCAGGTAAAAGACCAGAAGCCCTTGTTCAAATCAACGATGTTCGTAAAAGAGCCGCTTTCACAGGCAAAGAAGCAGCTATGACCATCACCGACGCTCAATTGTCTATGGATTTCATCATGGAAGAGCGCGCACGTGAATTGGCAGGTGAGCAAATGCGGTGGATGGACTTGAAACGTTGGGGCAAACTCGTGGAACGTGTTGCATTATACAATCCACAAGCTGCGCCTTATGTCAAAGCAATACACAATGTTCGCCCTATTCCACAGGCGCAAATTGACCGTACAGAAGGTGGTTCTGCTTCTTTCCCGCAGAATGCAGGTTATTAATGTCATTTCTTGATATAAAATCGGCTCCGAGAGTATTGAGAGTGAAGAGGACAGGCTGGGCGAAGTATTCGTGGACGGCACATCGAATATCCTGACCAAGGGCGATTTTGCCGACCTCGAACGCCTACGCGAACTGCTCCGCACGATAGGCGAAAAGTCGCGGCTGATGCAGATCCTGACCGAATGCATCGAACGCGATACCGCGGTAAAAGGGGCTAAAGGTGACGTTCAGGTAATGATCGGCACCGAAAACCGCACGCCGTCGTTTCAAAACTGCACGCTGATCTCGGCTCCGTACCGAATAGGCAACAGTTCGGCGATCGGAACATTGAGCGTCCTCGGGCCAACCCGGATCGAATACGCACGAATGATCTCGATCGTCAGTTACGTCGCCCGCACACTTGAAAAGATGATGTCGAAAGATATCTCGTCAAACTAGAATAGATTTCCTCCCAAAATCACAATGAACCCAAAACCTGACATAGACGAGCAGGAAGCTCCAATCGAAGAGATCTCCGCCGACGCTTCGCCGACCGTTGATGATTTTATCAAGGAGCTTGAGGCCAAGGAAAAAGACCTGCACATTACGGCCGATCTGACAATCGAGGTCGCCGAGTCTGATTTTGATCCGGGCAATCTGCCTGATTTTGTCCAGCAGGGTCTCGGAGCGCCGATAAAGAACCCCGCCTCGGCCGTCAACACTCATCAGGCCGGCGCGAAGACGCGGATCTTTGAGCTGCAGAACGAAGTTGAGACAT
>JANMJN010000876.1:0-2379 GCA_031371355.1 Saprospiraceae bacterium | reverse complement strand
TAGCGTATCTTTTTGGCTTGGATGGTGTGGTTGACCAGATTAAAGAAGTCATTAAAAACTTGCGCGAAAAGGTGGAGCAAGGGGTGGAGAACCTTGTGCGGAAGTTGCGGAGTTTTGTTGAGAAATTGCTTGGTAAAGGTGGAAATGAGGATGATACGCTTGCAAAGGCATTAGCTGAGGTTGATACGGAGGGGGAGAAGGAGCAAGATGAAGGGGAAGTGACACCTGATGAAGCAACAACTATTATGAACAAAGTGAATGCTGACCATCCTACAGTAATAAGAATTTCTTCTGTAAAAGATAGCAGTGAAACTTGGGATTTTGAGTATTCCCCTGTTGTGCAGAGAACAACGAAGAAACTAAAGAAACCCAAGTTAGCTCAAGGGGCGCATCAAAAACTGTTTGGGTTATTTGAAAGTTCTGAAATCACAAATAGGAATGGAAATTTGGTCTGCCGTTCTAGTACTCTTGATGGTAGATTAGCAGGTAGCCGTCGTGGAGATAGAATGCAGGCACACCATGCCATTTCTTGTTCGAGAGCCGATAAACTTAATATAATGAAAGCTGCCGAAGAGTCTGGGTATGATATCAATAATGGAAATAACGGCATCCTATTACCTTCAAGTGATAGGAAATGGAACGCACTTGACAGAGCTGGAAAAGCATTGCCCTTACATAGGGGACCTCATACAGACGAGTATTATGGTGTAATAGATGATGAACTTAACGCTTTGACTAACCGCGTGGAGACTAAAAAGGGAACAAAAAATGCTTATACGGAGTCGCAATTATTATCTGAAATAGCTAAAATTGAGAATAAAATAAAACGTAAAATACAAAATTATAACCTCACACTTGGGCTTAATGACCCTTCATTGTCATAAAAATTAAAAAACAATATCAATGTATTATATAATCAAAAACGACCTATCATTTGAAAAGGTCATTCATGCCGAAGTTCCATTAGAATGGAATAGTGTTAGTATGATGTCAGGTAAAAGTTTAAAAAAGAAACTACCTCCAGTTACTTTCTTTATTAATTTTGAAAATAAAATCCCAAACTTCATTCCAAATATGTGGGGCTATTTAATATTTGATCAAAAATCTAAGGACATGATAAGTAGTTTTTGTTCAATTAAGGAAATTGAATTTTTGCCCTGTATACTAAATGATGATAATAAAAAGATTCTTTACCAAGATTATTTTATGGCTAATTTATTATGTACTATTGAAACAATTGACTTAGAAAAATCCACAATTGAATATACTGAAAAAGGAGATGTTTTCAGTGCAGAAAATATTGTTCTTGTTCCAAAAATGAAACATGCAAACTTATTTAGGATGAAAGAATATATGTCTCTGATCTGTTGTAGTAAGGGATTAGTAGACGCATACAAGAATAATAGCTTAACTGGTATTATTTTCAAGCCACTTTTAGAATATTCTATATAGTTTTTTACATGTAATCGCATAGAATATCCTCAATGATTCGGCTCGATAACTCAAACACACAAAAAGACTATGTGAGTAATACTACTTTGGCACTTTACCACTATCGTCATTGCGAGGGACGAAGCAATCTCTAAAAGGGGAGTAAACTCTTATCATTTTAAACAATGTGTCCTTAAAAGATTGCTTCGCTCCACTGCTTTTCGTTCGCAATGACGTGGTTGTTTTTAAAGTGCCAAAGTAGAATTAACAAACGAATGATAATGAAGTATTCAAAAAGAGGAGAAATAAGTAACCTAAACCAAAAATTCATTCAAATTTTTACACCCACATATTAAAAATCACGCCCTCCCACACACTATCAAAATACTGAGGGGGTGTTGTGAAAGAAAACAATTACATCAAAAAACAACCAGCCCAGACATGGAGATAAAAAGCATTGAAAACCATATGGAGGTAGCCGAAAATCCATTCAGAGTAGGCGATTTTAAACATAGTTTGAGTCATGGGATTCTGGTCAAAATTCAAAAAAGCTGTCAAGAAAGCTTGGCGGGTGGTCAAGGCAGTTGTTCGATCGGTCGTTAAGGTCGTTGTCGAAATTGTCTATCGTGTTGTTAATGCGCTGCTCTTCTGGTTGCCGATAAAGAAGAAGATGCGTTTACAAATCCTGATTTTAGAGGATGAAAATGGTCGAGCCGTCGTCAAGGACTCGGACTTGACGACGGCTGTTGACTTTCTTAAAAAGACGTTGAATGATAAATTTGATGTCAAATTGAAGTTTTATGGCGAGCCAGGTATTCAAACACTGACTTCACCTGCACCTAAAGCGGCTTTGAATGTTGAATGTGGTGGCGGTGCTTTCACAAACGAGTTTGGCGAGGCGGGTGAATATTTCGCCAATAATTTGGCGGCTTGGAATGTGATTCCGTT
>JANMJN010000859.1:0-2716 GCA_031371355.1 Saprospiraceae bacterium | reverse complement strand
TATTTTACAATATTCTTTGCATTTTAATCAAGCAATATAACAATTTTGGTACTAACTACATTAGGTATAGTAGAAGGAAATGGAATAGGATTTTACAAAATCCTATTCCATTTCCTTCTACTATACCTAATGTAAATGCTATTTCCACTTCGCAAACCATTTAGGAAACGTTTTATTCAACAAATCGGCAGGCCAAACACCGTAATAGCCATAACCCGTCCGACGTTCATTTTCAATCTCTGCCAAAGTCGCTTTTTTGATGCCATCACGTCCACAGAAATAGGGTTTATGCGTATCAAGGTCATAAAAACGCGCCCAAACAGGTGCCGCATTTGGGTCAGGTCGAACAAGCGTTTCCTTACCTGACGGTTGCGAGGCATCTTTGATATGCTCAACAACAATACCCATAATTTTAATAGAATCTAAAAATGCTACGGCACTAATAATTGCCTTTTTTTGGGAGGGGGTCGGATTATCGAGGCTCATCAAAAATTCAACGATTCCGACACTCTCATTGCCACTGAAAGAGGGTAGTTCATAAGCGCGTGCTTTGGCGGGTTTCAAGGTTCTGAAATCATGTTGTGCACACCAAATTGTCAATCTACCTCGACTGACTATTTGCGTTTTTAAGATAATATCTACACCCAGATCAACGGCACGTTTAGCGTCTTTACGGTACATTTCCCCGACTTTTTCAAAAGGCGCCTTGCTTTCAACAATGCTTTTCAGGGTTTGAAGTACCTTGACCATCGCATCGTCGTTGTAAGTAATATGCTTCCTGTAACCCGATGTGTCGGGATAAAATTGAGGAAAACCACCGTTTTTGTACTGCATTTTAAGCAAATAAGCAATACCGCGCTCGGCAGCTTCTTTATATTTTTCTTTTTTTGAATCGTTATAAGCTTTAGCCAAATACCGAATTTCACGTGTTGTTGCGTTGTTATCTATCGTCGCATCGTTGCGCCCAACGTCATCTTTGACACTGGCGGTGAAAACATCTGCCCATTCTTTATCATACTGAGGGGGTTGTGTTTTGCCATCAATTGTCTTTGCCCAGCCACCTACATTACGTTGAGCTATAAGCATTTTGTCAGCAATAGCGGTGTCCGTTATCTCGTCCACTTTTTGCCGCTTAACAGCAGTGGGTGTTTTAGCAACTTCCGAGGGAGTCGTATTAGCATTCGCAACAGTCGGCAATGGATATTCAGGTCTAATAAATTTAGTTGGCATATTCCAAAAAGGTTGCAGAGTCCAGTCCTTATCAATTTTTTCGGCTATGCTTTTGTCCAAATTGTCTTTGTGCCAAGCAAAATCGCCACCATCGCGGTGGCAATTGAAGTAATTCACACGCTTACCCCAGCGTAAAGTGGTATCTTTTCGAACTTGATAAATCTCCGCATCCGCCATCTCTTTTGAAAATTGACAATTGATAAGGTAAAACTGTGCATCGCGGTGAAAACGTCCGAGTTTATAACCCGCATCCCCGACGAATTGACAATTTTTTAAGACTGTTTTAGCCGACTCTGTGCCAGTCCCGTCATGCCAAATAGCGGCATTGTTATTATGACAAATGAAATAACAGTTTTCTGCATACGCCCAACCACGAGGGCAATAGAAATCTACAGCACCTTCCATCGTACAATTTAGGAACAAAAAAGTACCATTATCAACGTCCCAAGGGCTGACAGTATCGCCGCCCCATGAATGAAAATTGCAATTTTTGACCGTCATGCGCTGGCATGCAGGCATGCAACGCATCGCAAATTGGTGTCCATCTCGACGTGTTACCTTAGCTATACCTTGGCACATAAATGTTGAATCGCCTTGTGCTGTGAAGCCAAAATCATTGACAATCATCAAGTTTTCAAGCGTAATATCATTGGCACGCACATTGAGTGTTGCAGCACCCCAATCATCGGTAGGATGTTCACAACGGAACATTTCTCGCGACAGCGCATAAATGATTTTGACCCCCTCAGTATCCGTCCACTTCCCACCGAGTTTTGGTGCAACAGCCCCCCTCAGTATCAAGCCACTTTTAGCAACAAAAACCTTTTCTCTATAAATCCCTTTTTTGATGAAAATAACCGTCGAATAAGCCGCCGTCGAGTCTTTCACGCTTTCGATGGCTGCTTGAATTGTGGTGAAATCGCCACTACCATCTGCAGCAACCGTAATCGTCGTTTTCTCTTGTTGAAAAGAAAAAAGGCTTATGAGTAAAATAACTAAGTAGTTCATTATCAATATTTTATCTATTTTTATTCAAAATCCCTAACCGATCTATCTGTCATTCAGTTACAGCATCATCACTTTTAGGTAACTCTTTTATTTGGGTTTTACTCTTATCTAATGTTATAAAATTAGCAGCAGAAACCACTTTAATATTTTCGCTTTTTTCAAGATTTTGCCTTGAATTACCCGCAAAAGTGCCGCCTTTTACAGCTGCTTCATGGTTTTCATTAAAACCTTTTGCTTCATCTCGAATAGCAATCTGTCGTGTTACTTCTTCACTTAATGCCGTAAAAATCAACTCAAGCGGAGTCATGTGGTCACGCAGGTTTTGACGTTCCAAACCTTTGATTTTTGAATGTTCAGAAGGCGTAATACCAAAAGTCGCTTTTGCAATCTCTGCCGTCAAAATGCTGTATTCTTGACCATCTTTTACGCCTCGATTTTTCCATTCTTCGGTCAATGCCTTCCTTGTTTCGATGGTTTG
>JANMJN010000830.1:0-1848 GCA_031371355.1 Saprospiraceae bacterium | reverse complement strand
TTAAAAAACATAGTCGTGTTGTGTTCAAAAGTATCGGATATTTTCAAAATATCCGATACTTGGAAATTATCAATGTTCAGCCCAATAATCAAGCACCATAACTTTATCCAAATGCGGTGTCAAAACTGCTCCAAAAGCCTTGTGGTCAGGATGCGGCAAATAAGCAGCCCTGTCTGCTTCTGACGCAAATGTTAAGAAAAAACAATGCGTAAATCCGTTGTTTAGTCCTTCTGGACTGTTGTTTTTTCCCCATTCAAGGCTTTTGATTTCCTTTATTTTGGATGGTAATGCACGAAACGCAGCTTCAACTTTTTGAATGTCGGCGGTGCTTGTGCTGTCTTTGAATTTGAACATGACGACGTGGCGCAGTTGCTTTTCTGACCCCTCAGTATTTGCTGTCGGTTTTTGACAACTGCATAAAAAGGTTGTTATTAAGAGTAAAAAAGAGAGTGATTTCATTGTGGATTGTTATTTTTTTCAGAAAACTTTTTGAATTATCTCAATATCTAAGTTGTTGATTATTAATTTACTATGAAATAAATTTTGTAATTATTCATCTTCAGGGCGGCTTTTAAGTAAAAAATTAAGAACTATACTCAGTAATTTTTTTGCAATAAAAAAAAGTACAATACCACTGATGATGCCTATTGTAATTTTCAAAAGCCAACCAGCATCCGACGACAACCAAGCCATGTGTTGCAAAATATTAGGGATAAAAAAGGGTGGTATAATGACCAACAAACAGGCGATAAAAAAAGGTATAAGGAGTGTTTTTCTACTTTTCTTTACTCTGCTCTTCATTAGGTCAGAAAAACGCTCAAAGACTATCTCTTTCTGTTCTCTTGTAAAATGATGTTTTTCAAAGTAAGGGTCAAAGTTTAATACTTTTTCTCCTTCATTTTCGGCTTTTTTATACTGCTCAAACTCGGGTTTACCCCATAAATCTGCTAATTCCGTCGCATAAGGCTCTGGGTCAAAATCTTGAAGAACGGTCATGCGGTGCATAAATTCTTCTAATACTTTTTGCTTTTGAGTAAGGTTCAAAACACTCGATTTGCCAAAAATGAATTCGAAATCGGGGTTTTCATTGAAAATTTTTAAAAAATCCTCAATTACTTCTTCATCATCTTGCTCTAAAAACTTATCCATGACGATATTCACATAAGGCGTTGGGTCAAAATTACTCGCTCGTGCCGACAACTCTTTTTTGATAGGTTGATTAAGTTTACGTTCTAACCCCCTTCTGAATTTCTCATTTCTATCCATGAATCTCCTCCTTTTAATTTTTATTGAATGAAAATTGGTTTATACTGAGGGAGTAAGGTAAGAAGTAATCAACTTTCAGAATAGATTTTTTGACATTTTTTAGCTCTCCTAAGGTTAAACCAATATACGTTATAGTCCGATGTAGTAGGTAATTGATGCCACAAAGTTCTGTCTGCTAAAGACAAAAAAATACCCCCTCAGTATTTCGCTTGTTATTGCCAAATTGGCAGCTACATACTGAGGGGGTTATTCGTACATTCGTCATATCGTGCTTTCGTAAACGGATGACGAATCACGGATATACGATTAACGATTTAATAACCCGCATTCTGAGGGAAAGCCGTATTACCACCTTCTGTACGGTCAATTTGCGCCTGTGGAATAGGGCGAACATTGTGTATTGCTTTGACATAAGGCGCAGCTTGTGGATTGTATAATGCAACACGCTCCACGAGTTTGCCCCAACGTTTCAAGTCCATCCAACGCATTTGCTCACCTGCCAATTCACGCGCGCGTTCTTCCATGATGAAATCCATAGACAATTGAGCGTCGGTGATGGTCATAGCTGCTTCTTTGCCTGTG
>JANMJN010000820.1:0-2670 GCA_031371355.1 Saprospiraceae bacterium | reverse complement strand
AAAGTTGAAGTTTTATATGAAGATGAAACGTTTTGGTTGAGCCAAAAACGGATGGCGGAATTGTTTGGCGTCGAATCGCATACCATAACTTATCATTTAAAAGAGATATTTAAAAGTGGCGAATTGGAAGAAATTCCAACTACTCGAAAAATTCGAGTAGTTCAAAAAGAAGGACATAGAGAGGTGACAAGAGATGTTGAATTTTATAATCTCGATGGAGTTATTGCTGTAGGCTATCGTGTAAACAGTGTCCAAGCGACCCGATTTAGGATTTGGGCAACCCAAACGTTGAAAGAATTTATCATAAAAGGGTTCGTTTTGGATGATGAGCGTTTGAAACAAGGTAAACGTTTTGGGATGGATTATTTTACGGAACTTTTGGAGCGTATTCGTGAAATCCGAGCGAGTGAAAGGCGTTTTTATCAAAAATTGACGGATATATACGCGGAATGTAGTCTCGATTATGACTCTAAAGCGTAATTGACACAAGCTTTTTATAAAACGGTTCAAATACAGGCAAAACCGCAGCAGAATTGATTGCAGGACGTGCCAATGCCGAAAAACCGAATATGGGTTTGACAACTTGGAAAAAAGCACCCGATGGTAAAATTGTTAAAACAGATGTGGTCGTTGCTAAAAATTACTTGATTGAAAAAGAAATTAAGGAACTAAATCGCGTTGTGACAATGTATTTGGACTATGCCGAAAACCAAGCAGAACGTCAAAAACCGATGTATATGCGCGATTGGATAGAAAAATCTGATTTTGACAAAGAAGTCAAAAAAATAACGGGTAAATAAAATGTTATGTTTTTACAACTTTATAAAACACGTCTTTCAAATGACACACATTAGGGGAATTTTCAAAGTTTCCCTAATGTGTGTACTCATTTTCGTTATTCTATTTCCAAGTCTTTATGCACAGACACCCCTCAGTATAAATGATTCAAAACGCTCTTTTATCATCAAAAACCCAAAAGATACGCTTGTAAAAGATACCTTAACCATCATCACAAACTCCGTACAAATCATTGACAATCAAACAAATAAACCATTAGACAGTACTTTTTACGAAGTAAAAAATAACCTCATTATTGTCACGCCCAAATTCACCCTTCACCCTTCACCACTCACCATTACCTACCGCGTTTTGCCTTTTGATTTGGGTAGAAAATATATGCGTTTGGACTCTGCCAAACTTGACCCTTTAGCACCGAAAGGTTTTGAAATCAACTACGCAAATCCCTCCCTTTCTAACTCTATTTTTGAAAAAGGATTGGATTATAGTGGCAACTATACGCAAGGTTTTTCAGTGGGGAATAGCCAAAATTTAGTCGTAAATCAAAATTTTAACCTCAATTTGGCGGGTAAATTAGGGGATTTAGACGTATTGGCATCCATGACTGACAATAATTTGCCGATACAAGCAGAAGGCAATACGCTTGAATTGCGGCAGTTTGACCGTATTTTTATTCAACTCAAAAAGAAAAACAATACGCTCATTGCGGGTGATTATGAATTGTCGAAACCCAATTCTTATTTTACCAATTATTACAAAAAACTGCAAGGCATAACCTATTCAAATACAAGTGAATTTCTGTTAAAAAAGACTTTGACGACACGACAAACCGCAACGCTTTCATCAAAAGTCAGTGCAGCCATTGCGCGTGGCAAATTTGCACGTTTGGTGTTGCCTGTTGGTGAAGGCAATCAAGGTCCTTATCGGTTGTTGCCTTCGGGCAGTGCGAGCGGTTTTCTCATCGTTTTAGCAGCGACAGAAAAGGTCTATTTTGATGGCGCATTATTGACACGCGGCGATGAAAATGACTATGTGATTGACTACAATTCAGGTACAATTCAGTTCACACCCAAACGGTTAGTGACGAAGGACAGCCGCATCATTGTCGAGTTTGAGTATGCCGACCAATCTTATTTGCGTTCAACGGTTGCGTTGTCTAATGAGTTTAAAGTCAATAAATTAAAAATAAATTTTAGTTTATATACGGAACAAGATTCTAAAAATTCGACAGGTACACAAAGCCTTGATTCGCTTGATAAACGGCTGTTGGTAGCTGCTGGAAATATCGCACCTACCCCCCTCAGTATTCACCCGACTGACGATGGTTTTCGGAGTGATAGAATTCAATATAAACTGATTGATACGACTGTTCAAGGGAGGCGTTTTTTTGATGTTTTGGTGTATTACACTAACCCCGATTCTGCAAAATACACGGCGAGTTTTTCACCTGTGGGCGATGGTCGTGGCAATTATATCCAAGAAGTATCGTCTGCCAATGGTCGTGTGTATCGTTGGGTTGCGCCCGATTCGTCGGGCATACTGAGGGGTTCGTTTGAACCTATAAGAACGCTCGTGCCGCCCAATCAACAACAATTGGCAACATTAGGCTTTGATTATCAAATGTTTAAAAATACAAAAATTATAACAGAAGTGGCTCTAAGCCGCTACGATGCCAACCGTTTTTCGAGCATTGGCGACTCTGCAAATGTGGGTTTGGCTGTTTTTTCAAATCTTCAAAATCAGTTTTCTTTTGGAAAAAAAGAGGCTTTTTCTTTGAAAACGGATGTCAAATTTGAAGCCACGCAACAGCAATTCAGACCGCTAAATCCTTACAGAGCCGCCGAATTTACAAGGGATTGGAACTTGCCTGTG
>JANMJN010000805.1:0-7784 GCA_031371355.1 Saprospiraceae bacterium | reverse complement strand
TACAACCTTTAAATTGGCAGAAAAAGCCAAATCCTTAGGCTCAAGTGCGAAGTTTTCAACCTTTGGTGAAGGGTTGACATTTTCAAAAGTAACCTGACTATCCCCTATTTTCAAGGTCTGCCCTTGCTCAAAAATATAGTTTTTATAGACCAAATCCTTTTGCTGCATAAACAAACGGTCAAAAACCTCAGATTCTGCTCTGATACGCAAACCCAATTGATTGACCGTTACAGGCAATTGAAAAACATTCTCATCCCGTAACAGTACGATAGGCTCTGCTTCATACACAGAATCTACCCCCCTCAGTATTTTTAGTTTTATACCGACGGCAATATCTTTTTCCTCCGCTTTGTACTTCGGATGTGAAGGCTTAGAATTAATGCCTTCAATTATGACAGAATACTGAGGGGTCTTATTCAAATCGGGTTTTATGACGGTCGGTGTACCAAGTGGAATATCGAAAGGACGATATTTCAAACTGTCCTCCATTTCATGAGCAATTTCAGGATCTTGCTCCGTCGGAGGTAAAGCTGCGATGTGACTGAACACATCATAGGTCAAAAAGTGTCGTGTATCAGGGTTCGTTGAAGCAATTTTCCCTGTTCTCTTATCGTACAAAATATAAGGATGTACAACAAAAGAATCGACATTAGATTTCATATCTGCCGATTTTTTGCGAATTTTCAAGGTGAAATCGCGACGATTGGCATAAGCGGTATCCGATTCATAGACCATTTCCCAACCTGTTTCAGTCGGCAAAGGCAAGCCTTTCATCAATAAAATATTCTTACCAAATTGCTCTTCTGAAAAATTTATCAAACTTTCCATTGCAAAACGGTTCTTAGAAATCCAGTTTTTATTGATACCCGAAGCCATGATGCCAATAATCAATAAACCAAAACCCATATGAGAAAAGGCAGAACCCGCCGCACTCAAATTTTTCCGAAGGAAACTAATCAAATAATCCAAATTGGCAACAACTGTGAAAATACCTGCAAAAAGCAGTAAAATATATTGCCATACGTTACTTGCTTGTATCCAACCCAATAGAAGTAAAGTCAAACCAACTGACAAACCTGCTGAAATCCCTAAATGTTTAAGCACTGTTGAGCGATAATTAACAAAATTAAACTCTTTATACCTCAAAAATTGAGTACAAGCGGACAATAAACCTAAGAAAACGCCTATCCACAATTGCGTTTTATTGTAATGCCCAATCGAGTCAACGGGTGCAGCAAATTTCTTTGCCGTGGGGTCGAAATACGTCAATATTTTATTGAAAACAGGCAAAGAAGTCGTAAACGAAATCAAAACAACAGACAAAATCAAGACCAATGAACCAATGAACAACCAAAACTCACGACTCGAAACGCCTTCTTCTTTTGTTGGACTAGGAATTTTTTTATAATTCTTAAAAAACAAATACAAACCGCCCACAAGGAAAAACATTTGAAAGAAGACAAGCTGCCACTCTAAGCCCATTTCAGTAAACGCATGAGCCGATGTATCGCCTAAAATACCTGAACGTGTAAGGAATGTTGAATATAAAACCAATAAGAAACTCAATAGATAAAACATGAAAGTCGCTCGTAATGAATGACCTGTTGAACGAGCAACTAAATGCGTATGCAGCCCCGCAACCATCACTAACCAAGGGACAAGAGACATGTTTTCAACTGGGTCCCAAGCCCAATAGCCATTGAAACTCAATGCTTCATAAGCCCAAGCACCGCCCATGAGAACGCCCGTGCCAAGTATCGTTGCAGAAAAAAGGGCAAACGGCATGGCAGGACGAAGCCATTCAGAATATTTTTTTGTCCAAAGTCCTGCAATCGCAAAACAAAAAGGTATCGTTGTAGAGGCAAAACCTAAAAACAGGGTCGGCGGGTGTATCGTCATCCAATAGTTTTGGAGCAATGGATTCAAGCCTTTTGCCGTCTTTGCGATTTTAGCTACATAGTCCGCTTGCTGAAAAATAGGCGCATCATTGGCTTCTCGAAGCAACAAAATAGGGTTGCTGCCCCATTTGAGAATATGTTCGCCCCAACCAAAATGCAAACCCAATATCATGGAAGACAAAAAGACTTGTACGCAAGCAAGCGTCGCAATAACAGGGTTCTCCCATGTTTTCATACCCCTCAGTATAATGAATGCCCCAAGCCCTACGTGCCAAAACATCCATAACAAGAAACTACCTTCCTGCCCTTCCCAAAATGCTGCAAAAACATAACGAAATGGCAAGTCCGTATCAACATGCGAATGGGCATAGAAATACTCAAACCGCTTCGTTATCATCACATAAAAAATGGAACCGATGATGGTCAAAACAGCAACACCGTGAACACCAAAAGACCATCGACCCAATTGCTGCCAAGAAGCGCCCTTCTCTCCGAAGGAGTCTACGACAGTGTCAATGCCTATATTTTGCTTTTGTGTCGCAAAAAAATAGGAAATCATAGCGACGAGTGCCGCCACAAAGCTTAAAACAACGGCAATATGACCGATTTGACGAGGCAGTAAATTCTCGCCAATGTATTGAATTTCATTCATTTATGAATTGTATGGTTGCATTGTTAAATGGTTGGATGGCTGAATTATTGTATTGTTAAATGGTTGTAATCAATACAACCATTTAACAATATAGCAATACAACAATTTACTTCTTCTTTTTCATGTAAATTTCTTCGTCTTTGTATTTTGAAGGGCATTTCATCAGCACTTCATTGGCGACGAAAGTACCGTTTTGCATTTCGCCTGTTACCACGACTTGTTCTGACAACTCAAAGTCTTGTGGTTTAGGCTTCAAAAGGACAACAGGTACTTCTTGTCCTTGCGTGTCTTCGAGGTAAAAGCTGAATTTGTTGGCATCTTTGGTTGGCTCATAAATCATCGGTTTGTCTTTGATGAGCTTGCCAGCGACTTTAACTTTTTCGGTAGCCGTTTTTGCATCGCCAAAAGTTGCGTAAGTGGCAACATCTTTTGCTTGCAAAGTAAGGGCAGCTATGCCTCCAGCGATGACGATAATAGCGACTATATGGATGGGTTTCATGTTTTAATATTTTTATGATGAAAAAAAATACTTTTAATTTTGCCGCAAATTTAAGTTCAAAAAAGCAGAAAACCACTGACTTCTATCATCAAAGTCAGTGGTTTGCCGAATTATTTATAATGATTAAAAACAGTTTTGAAGCTGAAATCTTTTTACAAACACGTGGGTTTCAATAAACAAGTTGCCTGCTATCTTCATTTTAATCAGAAAACCTATGCTTTTATCTTCGATTTGTTTAACCGAATAGTCTTAACAGTATTTCCACTACCATTAAGTAATCGAACAATGTAAATACCTTCAGGCAAGTCATTGACAGAATATTTGAAATTATTGACGACGTTATAATTCCGCACTTGCCGCCCAATGATGTTATAAATGACGATACGTTCTATAACATCTGTATCGTCTATCAACATAAAATAATCTGTCGTTGGATTGGGGTAAACTTTAAGTGAACTACTATTTTTGTTAAGCTCCCTAGAACTTGTCGTTGTTGTAAATAAGTACCTACCAGTTACGGTATTGGCGGCATTACCGACTTCGGTCGCTTTAAGTTCAATCGTCGCGGAACCTGATATTTGATTTGGTCGGACATAGGCATCAAGGTTGCTCGTGCCATTTGCTGCCAAAACGATGGTGTCAGGCGAGGCATTTACACCACTTGTCCAACATTGATTGATGTCACAAACCAATGATTGCCAACCATTTGGCAAACTAATGATATTGCGTTGCCATACAATACGTTTGGTTTGGCTCGATGTGTTTTTCAAGGTTGCTTTACCTTTTATTTCAAAAGAATCAAGGTGTACTGATGAGTTGACAATGCCAGGTGTAATGGTCAGAGTGATTGGATTTTGACCCCTCAGTATAAAGGCATTTACAAAGAGAATTATAAGTAAAAGATGTTTCATGTGATGTGTTTTAATGTCAAGTAATGAAATTTATGAGCAAAAATAAACATAATAAACATAATAAACAGGAAACGCTGAAAAACGCTTTGTGTTTTTAATAAAGCAAAGGTCTTACTAAAAAATTTCTTGAAATATTTTAAAAGAGTTAATGTCAGGAAAGTTATCTAAGTGGAATTGGTAGAATTTCAACAATTCACCTATCAATTGCCGACGTTCTTCATGATTGATCATTACTAAGTGCGTTTGAGTCCATGGAGTTGAAAGAAGACATCTCAGTATATGTGTCAATTTTTCATTTAAAAAATGAGAATGACCAATAGTCTTATGTGTAAAAATACCACTTTTTAAATCAAAAACAGACTCCTCTCCGAGGGAGTCCTTTCGGACAGTATAATCGTCTTCATGCGGACAAAAGCCTAAATGTCCAGACAATTCAAGCAAAAAAGAGAGATGCAAATTGGTAAAACGCTCTGTCGTTTCATCTAAATATTTAAAAATATCAAACAAAAAGACAAATAACTCCGCATTTTCCTCTGATTCTCGAATGGTACGACGGGCGACCTCAGCCATAAAAAGCCCGATGGAAGACCGTCGAATATCAAAAGGCAATGTTGTATAAACATGAGCAGCATGTATTTCTTTTATGCGATTCAACTTGCCTGGTGCATCATAAGCGACAATATCAACGAGCGACATCACTTGCAACAAACCCATGGCTACCTTCGACCGTTGCGTTCGCACCCCGCTAATGATATATGAACGCAAACCAGCCCCCTCAGTATAAATGTCTGTTATGATACTCGTTTCAGAATATTTGACGGTGCGCAGGATAATGCCGCGTGTTTCTATTATCATAATACCTGTTCTAAAACTCTAATTCTTCAATTTTTCTCAGTAAACTCTTCTTCTCTTTCAAATGGTGCGTCATGTCTTTCAACTCTAAACCGATGGCAACAACACTCAAATGGATTTCACGGAGCGATAAGAAAAGGGACGACAATAGGGAAATCATACCTGCTACAAAAAGATTTTTTGCTGTAACATGTTGATTTTCAAAGATAAAATAAATACTCAAAATACAAAGGAATAGCGCAAAAACCGCTAACCACTGCATATTCCGAATGATAATCATGCGGCGGCGAAGGTTACGAATCTGTGGCAATAAGTTCTCGTCGTCTTCTTGGATATACTTATCCTTCAACTTTCTGATCAAAGTCGTAATCGCCAAAAACTTATTCATATAAGCCAAAATCAGCAATGAAATAGCTGGAAAAAGAACAGCGGGTGTCGTTATCGTAAACTCTGTCATTCCGTTTGAATTTTTGAATTAAAAAGTAATATCAAGCACTAAATCTTCATTTCCTCTTCGAACAAGCACTTTGGTCGAATCTCCTTTTTTAAATTTAGCCAAAGCATCCATATAAGCATAAACGTCTTTCACCTCAAAATCACCTATTTTTAGGACAATATCACCCGTTTTTATCCCTGCTTTCGATGCGGGTTTCCCGTCCGTTACACCGTCAATTCTCATACCTTTTTTGTCAAAAGCATAATCAGGCATAACACCCATCGTCACTTTGAAAGAACGAGATTCGCTTTGCGAGTTTCTGGTTTCCGAAAATGCCATTTTGGGAAACGTGCAAGTAGCTTCAATAATGCGAGCGATGTATAACAAAACATGCTTTTCGCCATCATAATTTATCAAATCAGCATCATCACTGGGTTTATGGTAATCGCTGTGTTGTCCAGTGAAAAAGCCCAAAACAGGCAATTTTTTCAAGTAAAATGAGGTAAAATCAGAGGGTCCAACCCCAGATGAATCAGGAATGATTTTTATATCCGTTGGAATAATTTCCAGCATCTTCCCCCAAAGTGGCGAAGTGCCATAGCCATGAACGATTAAACCTTTCTCTGTCCGATAGCGTCCAATCATATCCATATTGACCATATAGTTAATTTTGTCAACAGATACTGAGGGGGTCTCCGCAAATTTTTTAGAACCAATCAAGCCGAGTTCTTCACCCGAAAAACAAACAAAAAGGAAGTTAAAAGGTTCTTTTTTATTGTTCTTTGAAAAAAAACGAGCTAATTCAATCACACCTGCTGTACCGCTTGCGTTATCATCTGCACCATTATGTATTTTACCGTCCGGATTGGCGTCAAGAGAGTTTTTATCATGCCCAAGACCTAAGTGGTCATAGTGCGCACCGACGATAATTGTGACATCAGCCCCGTTGTCGAGAAAACCGACAACATTTTGACTTTGGATAGCGAGTGCATTCGGATCTTCGGTGGCATGAGGGTTAGACATTTTTTTAAAGGTGTAGTTTTGAAAGAACGACCCCTCAGTACCCGCAGGTTTTAGACCTGCTTTTTTGAATTGTTTTGCAATGTATTTTGCGGCTCTCTGTTCACCTTTTGAGCCAGTACCGCGCCCTTCGAGTTTGTCCGAAGCCAAATACGTAATATGTTTTTTTAATTTTTTAACTGAAATATCCGTTTGCGCACAGGAAAAAAAAGGATAGCATAGGGATAGGATGAATAGAAAAAATATTTTTGCAATATTTTTTTTAATGACAGATATTTCCATTGTTAGATGTAATTTACTATGAGAAATGAATTTTTTTTGCAAAAAAATGGATTAAATGCGAAAAAGTAAGAGAACTTGAAAAACAGTAGTGTAAATTTTGTTAATTGAAAAAGTATTTTATACTTTGTGGCAAATTTAGAAAGTTCCGATTAAAGTTAGATGATGAAGTGAGTTTATCCGATTTTATTTTATTTTTGTTTGCGGAAATGAAACATTTTTGAAATAAAAACGAAAAAGTATATAGAAAACGGAATTCCTAAAATTCAACATAAATGTAGCTTTAATTTTGGGTAATTAAGTGACTCTTTCAAAATAAACAAGTCTATTACACCGTACCCTTTTCGAAGTGCATACAGATTCAAAAAATAATTTTTGAATGATATTGTAATGAAGTGCCTAAAAACGAACTCGTTTTGGTAAACTAATTGCCTATTAACAGAAAAAACTTGTTTGTTTTGTGCAATATATTAAATAAAAAATAAAAAAACTTCAAAAAATTTGTGACATAACAGAAAAGTAGATACTTTTGTAAGCAAATTATTTTTTCATATTTTAATTCATTGAATACTAATTATTAATTCACCAAAGTTTCAACCCTATGACAAGGAACATTTATTCAATTTTATCTCTTTTACTTGTGACATTGAGCATCACAAGTGCTTCTGCTCAAAAAATGGCAGCAAGCCAAGACAGCAAAGCCCAATACAGTTTTTTTGCGCCCAATAATCAAACCGAATTGGGTATCAATGCAGGTCTATCTTATATGATAGGTGACCTTAAAGCAAAACCGGGTATTGGTGTTGGTCTAAGCCTTCGAAAGGCGCTCGATTACACTTTCTCATTACGTGGAGATGTTGGTTTCCAACAACTGAACGGAGAAACACCTAACAAAGCTGATTGGTCGTATGGTGGTCAAGAAGCTCGTAATGGTTTTGGTAATGACCCGCGCTTTATCAATTCAGCGAAAACGTCTGCTTTGTCTGGTGATTTGCTGTTGATTATTTCTCTCAACAACGGACGTTGGGACAATGGCGCGAGAAAGGTCAACCCTTATGTGTTTGGTGGTGTTGGCGCATCTTATCTAAACACACAAGTTAATGTCACTAAAACAGGTGGCAAAGTCGGTGCAACAACTGGTGAGCAAGAATTTGTGGTTCCCGGTGATCGTAACACTGGCAAAGTCGCACCAAGCGTAAATGCAGGTGCTGGTATCTCATTCCGTATCAATGACAAG
>JANMJN010000799.1:0-12919 GCA_031371355.1 Saprospiraceae bacterium | reverse complement strand
TGACAAAAATTTTGGGCAACAGGAAGGTTGTTTTGTGCGAAAACAAAAATTACACTTTGTATAGTTTAATGGGATTAGATGGTTTTGTTTTTACAGATGTTCAAAACTCAAACTCTGTTTATTTGAAAATCAAGCGGGATAAAACTTTAATCGGATTGCGTGACCGCGATTATTTGACGGATACTGAAATTCAAAAATTGATAATGAAGTTTCCAAACTATAAAATTCTGCGTTATTATTGTTTCGAAAATTACTTGTATCACCCTACAAATTTAGCAACTATTGGTCTAACCAATTTTGATATTGAAGTCTATAAAATGGAAATAACGGCATTAAAGAACCAATATTTCGATGCTTTTGTTCCAAAAATATCAGAATCAAGGAAAGCTTATGAGGAATTTAGAGACGGAGGCATTAAACCTGATACTGATATAAGCGATATAACTAAATGCTTAAAAAGTGATGATTTTGAGACATTTTACACTTACTTTAGTTTCAAAGATCATTGCGGTTCTTTGACTCATAAATATAAGGTTGACAAAAAGGAAATCAAAGAAAAGCTGTGTCAGACACTTTGGTTCAGAAATGCCATAGATGATATTTTAAAATGATTGAGTATGGGATATTTTGAGAATATCCCATACCTAACCTAACATTTACTTCATCCCTGGCTGCTTAAACTGCCATTTCGGATTGTCGGCTTTTTCTTTTTCGACCATCTTCCGCACATCTTCCAACAGTTTTTTAGCATCATAAACGATACCGTCTTTGATGGTGTATTTGATGCCGCCGACACGGACAACTTGGTTGTTTTCATCCAACTTAATCGCTCCTGTGCCGTACAAAACTTGCAGATTTTCCAAGGGATTTTGGTCAATAATCGCAAAATCTGCCAATTTTCCAACTTCCACAGAGCCAATTTCCTTGTCTAAACCCAAAGCCTCCGCACCGTTTAAAGTGGCAGAACGAATGATTTCTAAAGGATGAAAACCCGCTTCGCGCAACAATTCTAATTCGCGGATATAAGCAAAACCATACAGTTGAAATATAAAACCTGAATCAGTACCCACCGTCACTCGACCACCTTTGTTTTTATATTCATTGATAAATTGCATCCAAAGTAGATAGTTTTCACGCCAATTGACCTCTTCTTCCGTGCCCCATTTATGCCAATAGGAGCCATGCGAAATGCGGCTGGGTTGATAAAATTGCCATAATTTCGGTATCGTGTAAAGCGGATGCCACTCGGCTGTGCGGGCGCGCATGACATCGCGGTTTGCCTCGTATATGTTAAACGTAGGGTCGAGCGTAAAATCCAATTTCAAAAGGCTATCCATGACGGCATTCCAGCGTGGCGAGTTTGGTTTCGCCGCTTGTTTCCATAACTTGCCTGCTTCACCGAATCTATCGCCTTCATTTTGATAATTATACTGAGGGGGGTAATTTTGCACCGTTTTGTCATCAAAAAGGGCTTCTGGCAAGCCGTACCAATGCTCCATTGAGGTCAAACCTGCTTTTGCGGACTTCAAAACATTCCAACGTCCAACGTCCATTTGGGCATGATGGCAAGCCGACCGCAAGCCTAATTTTTTATTTTCGTCAAGGGCGGCGAACATTACTTCTGGGTTTGCACCGAAAAATTTGATACCATCTGCGCCATTTTCCTTGTTCTGACGCACCCACAAACGGGCTTGTTCAGCGGTAGTAATGGGTTCTTTACTGCCCATACCGAAGGCAGTGTATGCCAAAATGCGCGGCGCAGTGATGTCATTTGCAGCCGATTTTTTCTTTTGGTCGAGCGTCCAGTCCAAGCCATTACCGGCCGACGGGTCGCGTATGGTCGTAATGCCATGCCCCATCCAGAGTTTGAAAACGTACTCGGCATCTGTGCCTTGCGCCTTGCCACCGATGTGTCCGTGCATATCTATAAAGCCTGGCATGAGGTACATACCCGTGCAATCAAGTTCTTTGCCGCCAGTTTTCAGCTTGGGTCGGCGCGCCGAATCAATGGGAACGCCCGGGAAGCCGACGATTTCGATGGCTTTTATCCTGTTTTTTTCAACAACGATGTCAACAGGTCCTATCGGCGGTGCACCCGTTGAGTTGATGAGGGTGACACCTCTGATGATGAGTTGTGTCCAAGGTCCATCGCCTTCAGCACGCGGCGGTGCTTTTTTGATTTGGGCATTTAAGGCAAAAGTGCATAGTGAGAGCGTAAAAATGATGAGCCAATGTTGGATTTTCATATTGGATAGATTTTGATTTATGATGATTAAGTTCGTAAAAGTACATTTTATTAGGAAAACAGATCCCCTTCCAAAGGAATTCTTCGAATCAGTATTTTCTTGATTTGAGAAAAATAATAAAGTCATTATTTTTTAATAAATATGGACTGGTTTAAGATTTGTCAACTCATTAAAGGTTAATTTTGTCCACGTAATAGAAAAATAAAATAACACGATTATATTTTTGAACATTCTAAATAATAAATCATGAAAACTTTTATTCGATTTTTATATGCTTTGAGCCTACTCTGTTTGTTTTTTTTCATAGGTAGTTGCAGACCCGACAAAGTAGAAGCTGATTTGCAAGGCGATGTGTCTGACCCCGAAGTGGCGACAAAATGGGCAGATATGACGTTGAGATGTGTTTACAGATTGGCTGGCAATACGCCAACATATTGTTCTCGTGCCTTAGGCTATCTCGGTTTGACGATGTACGAATGTGTCGTCCAAGGTAGCTCAACACATCAATCTATGTCGAAACAGCTCAACAAATTTGAAATTGTACCACAAATCGAAAGCGGAAAACGCTATAATTGGGCGTTGGCACTTAATGCAGGGCAGTCGGTTATGCTCAAAAAGCTGTATGCATTTAGTGATGCGACAAAGCTAAGTATTGACTCGTTGGCAACTGCTTTAGAAAAAAAGTATTCTGTGGACGAATCGGCAGATGTGATTGAACGCTCAAAAGCATTTGGACAAAGTGTTGCGGATGCAGTCCATTTGTGGTCAACCATAGATGGCGGTTTTCAAGGCTATTTGAAGAACTTTCCTACGGATTTTGTCATACCGACAGGACCTGGCAAATGGACGGCACCTAAAAAAAGTCAATCGAAATCACAATTACCCCTACACCCATATTGGGGGACCAATCGCACATTCGTGGCAACAGATGCGACTATAGCTGTTCCTGAACTGATTCCGTATTCGACGAATCGTTTTTCACAATGTTATGCTCAATTCTTAGAAGTTTATGCCAAAAACATAAGTTTAACGCAAGAAGAACGTGAAATAGGCGCATGGTGGAGCGACGACCCATCGGAAGTATATAGCCCACCAGGGCACTCTTATAATTTGGGTACTATTGCTATTCGTACGGCAAAAGCCAATTTGACAGTCGCGGCTGAGACTTATGCGCGCATCGGTATGGCAACGGCAGATGCGTTTATCAACTGTTGGAAAGTGAAATATACTTATTTTAGCGAGCGACCTTCAACGTATATCCGAGACAATATTGATGGAACATTTGTTCAGTATTGGCCTGAGCCGCCGTTTCCAGCTTTTTCTTCGGGACACTCAACACAGGCTTCTGCCGCAGCGGCTGTCTTGACGAATATTTATGGCGAGCCATTCCCTTTTACGGACAATACGCACGAGAATCGGGAACGAGATACAGCACAAAAAGTAGATTTTAAACCCCGTAAGTTCAATACATTTGTGGAAATGGCAGAAGAATGCGGCTATTCACGTATTTTGGGGGGCATTCACACGCAACAAGACAATGTGCAAGGGTTGGCTATAGGTCGGAAAATAGGGGTTAATGTGAATACACTTAAGTGGCGGAAATAAAATATTGAAGCTGTGTTCTCATAATTTAGCTTAAAAATAATTTATAAAATATTGATTTTCAATTAAAAAAAATGCGTCAAGTTCAGCACTCGACGCATTTTTTTTAATTGAGAATTTTACTCAATCGTTATAATTTTATAATCTTAGTCGTCCGTGACTTATCGCCAATAGAAATTTTAAGTAAATAACTACCCGCTTGCAAAGTATGCGTTTCGAGTGAAACACCGTTTTGACCGACGTTTATACTGAGGGGGGTCGTTTTGACGATGCGACCCAACAAATCAAAGATTTCCACCTTGCCATTGTCGGCTGTTTCCGAAGAAATATTAACCTGTATTTTGTCCGTAAAAGGATTCGGCGATACTTGTATTGCCGTTTTATCCAACGCTCCAATAGCATTCAAAAGACGTGTGCCATTAGCAAACCAATTCCCGAACGATGCATCGGTTTTGAAGACGGTTGGCGTGCCATTTGGCTCTAATTTATTGGCTGATACATTGATAATACCCAAACGCGAAGCGCCACTGGCATCTTCATTTGTAAACAAAATGCGGTCGTCTGTACGAGAATAGCTCGGATAACCCACTGTATTGTTTTGATAAATGCCCGTAGCTGCCTGTGTGACAGTCCCTTTTTGGGTATTGGCAGCTAAAATATAATAAGCTCTTTTGTTTGGATCTGTATCGTCAAAAAAGTCGAAAGCGACGATGTAAGGCGAGTTTTTGGCATAGGTCGGGTCTGCTATACTTGTATTTTCAGGCAAATCAGTAAACAATTTATCAATTTTTGCCTTAGATACCCAATTGTTGCTTTGGTTCGACCAAACTTCAATAGTACCTACGTCCCAATATTCAATAGCGGCACCATTTTGACCTCTAATTTCGTTGTAAGCATCGTAAAGCACAGATGTGCCAAAATGATCCCATTCGAGCGCATCTGAAAATTGAACAGCCCCCGCATCAATCCCAGTTGTAAACGTTGGATTAAAGAGTTTATAGAATTTCCACTCACTTTTTGCGAATGAAAACAGCCATAAAGTATCAGTTCCGTCATTCGCGGCGATTTTACTACCGTCTCTTGAAACAGCTACATTGTTCCAAATTGGGTCAGGTTGCGCTTGGGTATCTGTAAAGGTTGGCGGATTGGCGCTCCAATTAATCGTTATAAAGTACATTTTTTTGTCTTGACCAATATAAAAAATGTATTTCCCATTATCTGAAACGCTGGGTTTGTTGAGAACCCCACGCGAACTTAAGGTTGTTGTCGTTGAACCTGTTCCATTCGTTAATTGCAGTTTCGTTTGGTCATTACTGACATAAACAACCCAATCTGAACCCGGATTAACTTTTAAGTCTTGCTGATACACGACTCCAGTTGTTGTGCCACCTGCACCGATGCCGACTTGACCGAAGGCATTTTGTGCTGCCGTGATGATTGCCGCATTGTTGGGGAATAAATCCTTGCATGACTGCTCAACGGCAGCGCGGCAGTCAATAAACTTGGATGATGCAACGAGATAGGTTGTCAGCGCACGATAAAAAACCTGTTCTGCGGTGGCTTTGCCAACGGCACCATTGTTTGCAAAAAGATAATAAGCGTAATTGGTAATCCCTGAATTGACATGCACACCGCCATTGTCAGACGAACCATTGTATTTTTCGTTGACGTGTTTGGGCTGCCAACCAGGGCTGTTGAGGCTTGTGCCACCGTTATTCGGGTTTGCCATGTCTCGCAGGAATCCTGTTGGGAAAACAGAACGCCCATTGACGACATCTTCGCCAATTTGCCAATCATCGCGATCTATCATGCAGCCAAAAATATCGGCAAATGACTCATTCAAGGCACCTGGCTCACTTTGATATTTCAAATTCGCTGTATTCTGAATCACACCATGCGATATTTCATGCCCAGCGACATCCAGACCACGTGCCAAAGGCAAAAAGGCTGATGAACCATTGCCATAAAACATGGCTTCACCGTTCCAATAAGCATTGTCCATAGATTGACCGCCATCGGTGACATTGAAAAAACTCGTGATTGTTCCACCTTTTCCGTTGATAGAGTTGCGGTTGAAAGTTGTCCGATAATAATCATAAGCTTTTCCAGCATTGTAATGGCTCGAAACGGCTTTTGGATTGTTCCAAACATTGTTGGTTGTGGTGACATAGTAGTATGGACCATCATCCGTATTGTTATAATCGAACGTTTGAATCGCCCCGATTGGTTTATTCGGCATTTGAGATGCTGAATTATACATATTTCGAGATGCATCGAGCAAATAATATTTTGTACCAACTTGGTAGGTATTGATGGTGCGTGACACGTTTAGCAAGTCCAAAGCGTTTGCAGTAAATGCACCGTCCATATTAGGCGTGTTTGAAGTTCCAACATTACCCCCCTCAGTATTTCGAGTGTTTTTCAAAGATTCATGAACATTTGCATCTGTTTCATTTAAACCATGAATATGCCCTGAAATGGTACACGAGCTATGATACGAGTCCAAAATCGCCCCATTTCCCGCATCAACAAAATACTCATAACGGTGCAAAACATTGGGGTAGGCAGTAACATGCCAAACCAAACGTTCTGTATTGCGTTTATCGTTTTTATAAAAAATGACCAATTCACTGCGCAATTGCTCGCCACCGATTTGCTCTTTGGCTTCAACAGGCAAAGTTTTAAAACCTGTTTTCTTTTCCAAATCAGCGCGGACGAGCGTCTCTGCTTCCGTATTCACAAGGGTTGGTGTAAGACTTTTTAGCAAAGGAGTCGGAAAATAGATACCATTAAACATGCTTATTTGACCCTCTTTTTCATGGACAATCGCTTCGCTGCCCCACACAGGTATTTTACCCAAAACTTGCTGCAAGCGGATGTGTGTTTGCCCAATATCATCGGTTTCAATGGATTTTATGACAAATTCTTCTGACGGTTTTTGGATTTGAATAGCTTTTGAAAGAGCGTTCAAATACTGAAAAGTCCGTTCTTCAACCGTTTTTAAGGTTGGATACTGAGGGGGCGGTAACGCACCTTCAATCATCGTCGGCAAACCCATATCAGACGTTTTGACCTCCAAACCCTTGGGTAACAAGGCAGTACGTTTTTGCAAATAAGGAATAGATTGAATAGAAGAACTGCCCACAAGCGGTTGAGTCGCCACAGGAACACCTGTTGCAGGTACGTTAAGTTTTTGTGGAAAGCCATGTGGCACAGCTTGTATGTCTTTATTTTTAAACGGCTTTTGAGACCAGCCCATGACCGTGAAAGCCAAAATCGGTAGTAGTAGTAGAAATAATCGTTTCATTGTTTTAAGTTTTTGATTATCAATAAGTTAAAAACAGATTGCTTTAAATATTAATGGTTTATTCTTTCTTTTTTTCTTTTTTCCCAGGTAATTCTGCACTTAGTTTCGTATAATATTCTTCAACATTCTTAGGTGCATGTGGATCATGACCACTGCCGTCCCAAACGATTTTATTATCTTTTTTGCCTTCTCTTTTGAGAATAACATAATGATAAATATTGCCCGGCACATCATAAAGCCAAGTGTGCAAACGCATAGAATCTACTTCGGCATAAAAGCTCGCAGCTTTCTTTTTGCCAATTTTTTTGACAATGCGTTGTGTTACAGAATCTTTTTGGATTCTAACGATATACCCGTTTTCAAGTAAGGCGTATTCATGCACCATCCCCGTAAAGCCACCACCGTGACCAAAAACGATTTGCGTAGCGGGCATTTTATCCGTCGCTATCTTGCTCGTACAACTGAAAAGCCCTAAAAACAGTAAAATAATAATGGGAAAAGACATACGGAGACTTGAGATATTGTTGGAAATTGTCTCTTTGGAGAAAGAGCGGTTGGCGAAGTTGAGTTTCATATTTATTGATTAAAAAATTTAAGAATATTAAAAACACGCTATCAAAAGTACAAAAAGGGAATCCATCTTGCTTGATTTTGAATAGATAAGACGTAAAAAATGACAAAAGAAACACGTTGAGAGCAGTTGGTGGGATAGAATGGTGATTTTTACTGATCCAAAGGATTCCTTAGGAAGGGCAGGTCAAAAATATCTGTTATCATAAGTCATTGGTATTCATTTGTTTTCAATGCGGAAACAACTCTTGCTCATTTCACGCCGCCGGGTATTTGATCCACCCAAACTTCCATTTTCAATTTAACAATACTTGGCTGACCATTGGTCGTGACGGTAATGATGGGTTTTTGGGGACCCACTTTATTTTTAGCGGTATATTTTACCAATATTTTACCTTTGCTACCCGGAGCGATAGGCATCATAGGGGGCGTTGGAATGGTGCAACCACAAGAGCCTTTTGCGTTGATGATAACGAGGTCACGGTTGCCCGTATTTGTAAATTCAAAGCTTTTTTCAAGCACAGCGTCTTCTTTAATCGTGCCTAAATCAAGGATTAACTTGTCGAATTTTATTTTTGCCGTATTAGAAGCAGCTGATTTTTTTGATGAAGTCGAAACAGATTTTGATATGACCGTAGCTTTGGTCCCTTTTGTTTGGGCGACCCCCTCAGTAGATGAGAATAAAAAGATGACAATAAAACAAAATAAAAGTGTAATGAATTTCATTGGAAAAGGATTTTATATGAAAAATTGTGTAAATGTAATATTGTTCATCAAATGAAACAAGTTTAAGAAATGCAATTATTGTAAATAATTGATAATCAATATATAGTAAAATATTGAAAAACAAAAAAATCGATTTAAATCAATGTTTTCCCTTTTTTGACAATTTTTTTTTGTTAAAAGAATTTAACTTTGAGACTAATTTTATCCTTTAAAGTTCCGAGTAATTATATAAAAAATTACTAAATATAAAATTGAGTATTGATTTATTATCAAACTATTTTAAAGATATGCCAGCACCAAACCAAAACCTATTTGCTGAATTTCCACCTGTTTCCAAAGAACAATGGTACGCAAAAATTGAGAAAGACCTCAAAGGTCGTGCTTTGTCTGACCTCGATTGGCAGGAAATCGCCCCCCTCAGTATAAAGCCTTTTGTCCACGCTGAGGATTTTACGGAACAACCTGAACCAATTCTCGACAATCGTTCTGCCAATACTTGGGCGATTAGCGAAGACATCGAAGTAACCGATTTTGCAGTCGCCAATAAACAAACCCTTGCCGCACTGATGGCAGGAGTCAATGCTCCACGCTTCGTTTTTGACACTTACCCAACAGAAAATGAGCTCTCAAAGTTGTTAGAAAATGTCGAATTAGACTATATTTCGACACATTTTGAAGTAAAACCAGACAATCGCTCACCACTTAGTTTTTTAAAAGGTTTTAAACATATTGCGGGCGAAAAAGCGGCTGAACTAAAAGGAGCCGTCCATTTCGACCCGTTTGCCGACGGTGAGCACGATGTTAAAGCAACAATAGAATTAATAAATTGGGCAGCTGAAAACCTACCTAATTTCATAGTCATAACAGTTAATGCCGCGCGTTTTTATCAAAATACTGAGGGGGTCGTTTCTGAATTATCAAATGCTTTATCGGTAGGAGAAAATTACTTAAAACAATGGGTAGACAATGGTTTAAGTATTGACAAAATTCAAAATGGGGTCGCTTTTCGTTTTCAAATAGGTTCTTCTTATTTTGTTGAAATCGCTAAACTACGTGCCTTCAAACTGCTGTGGGGCAATGTGCTTTCTGCCTATCATGCCCCGCCGACTACACCGCGTTTGTTCGCTGTTACATCGCCTCTTAAGCCTCATGAGGATGTGAATATTCATAAAATCCAAGCCACAACTGAAGCCATGAGTGCGGTCATCGGTGGTATCGAAACCTTGACTGTTGCGCCGAGTGAGGCATCGGATTTTGGACGCCGCATCGCTCGAAATGTGCAACATCTAATGTCAATGGAGTCTTACCTCGACCGCGTTGCTGACCCATCGGCAGGTAGTTATTATATCGAAAAATTGACGGAACAGTTGGCGGAAGCGGCTTGGCGTGAATTTCAAAAATTGGAAAACAAATAAATAAAACGCTTTTTATTCGACTTTTCCTTGAAAACATCCCTATAAACGTATAAATTTGTCAAAAAATATTGGATATGACGACTACCATTGCACATAAGCCACGGACTTTACAAAAAGGAAAAACTAACAAAAAAGCTATTTCGTTAGAAGCCTTTTTGAGCCACTACTCAAACAAAGAAGACGGCTATAAATATGAGTGGCACAATGGTCATGTTGAAAAAACACCTCGTACTATGAACCGCGACCAATCTCAAATTCAAGCAGCCATTTTAGCCTATTTTTACACCAATCCGAAGTTTCGTCAAGAGGGTGCTTTCCTTGTCGAATTGGATATGTTCATTCCTACTGAAAATAGGACGCGTCGTGCAGATATGGCTTTTTTGACGACACAACAAATGGATGATACGCAGAAAGGGGATGCTTCTGTTGCACCTTTTGTCATTGAGGTTATCTCAAATTTTGATAAAATCAATGAATTTGAAACAAAACTCAAAGAATATTTTACCAATGGTGTTCAAGTCATTTGGCAAATTATCCCACTATCTGAAACGGTTAAAGTTTATACATCTGTTAAAAATGTAAAAATCTGCCAAGACGATGATGTATGTTCCGCTTCTCCTGTTTTACCGACCTTTCAAATGAGTGTTCACGATATTTTGAACCTCAAAAAGTAATTTCCTGTGTCTGATTCCCGCCTAAAAGTTTTCGGCATTCGCCATCACGGACCCGGCTCGGCTCGCTCGCTTCTGAATGCATTAGAGGCGTGGCAACCCGATGCGCTTTTGATTGAAGGTCCAACGGATGCGGATAAATTGATAAAACACGTTAGCCATGAAAAATTAAAGCCACCAGTCGCTGTTTTGGTTTACAATCCAAAGGATTTGCGGCAAGCTTCCTATTTTCCTTTCGCTGAGTTTTCTCCTGAATGGCAAGCGATGTTGTTTGGTTTGAAAAATACTATTCCCGTTGGGTTTATGGATTTGCCGATGAGTCTTAATTTTTGTTTGCAAGATGTCATTGCGAGGGACGAAGCAACCCAACAAACCCTTGATTTTCAAGAAGTTACTGAACCGAAGGATTCCTCTGGAAGTGGGGGCGTTTTGGAAAAAGAAGTAATTAAAATCATCAACGACCCATTGCGTACCCTCGCTGAACTCGCAGGATACACAGACAGTGAACGCTGGTGGGAAGTCACTTTTGAGCAAACGGATAATCCGATTGAAGTTTTTGACATCATTTTGGACATGATAACGGTCTTGCGCAAAGACCTCAATCGTTCTGAAACAACAGAAACGTTTTTGCGCGAAGCGTATATGCGTCAAACAATTCGCAAAACTTTAAAGACCGATGCACAACGTATTGCCGTTGTTTGTGGCGCATGGCACGCCCCTGTTTTGGCAAATATTGCCCAATTTAAAGAGAAAACGGACAATGATTTAATCAAAAAACTGCCAAAAGTAGCGACAGAAGCCACTTGGATGGCGTGGAGTTATGAGCGTTTGGCGCGTGAAAGTGGCTACGGCGCAGGTATCAGCAGCCCTGCCTGGTACGATTTATTGTTTTCAAAAAAACAAAATGCAACAGTTAGGTGGATAACACGCGCTGCCCGTTTGTTGCGCCGAAATGACTTATCGGCTTCGGCGGCACACGTTGTGGAAGCCGTTCACCTGGCTGAAACGCTTGGCATACTGAGGGGGCATGACATTGCAGGTTTGGAGGAGTTGGAAGAAGCAGTCAAGACGGTCATGTGCAACGGCGCAGATGTTCAAATGAACCTCATTCGGCGCAAATTGGTGGTCGGTGATGTCGTTGGCAAAGTGCCGCCAGAGATTCCGCAAGTGCCTTTGCAGCGTGATTTTGAGGCTTCGGTCAAAACGGCTCGACTGACAAAAGAATATGCAACGTCTGAAGCCGTGACAAAAGAACTGGATTTACGCAAACCTAACCCATTGATTGCCAGTCATTTGTTGCATCGCTTGGCTTTGCTCAATATCCCGTGGGGAAAGCCCATGAAAGGCTCGCGTTACAAACTCGGTTCTTTCAAAGAGTCTTGGAAGTTGCATTGGCGACCTGACTATACGATTCGTTTGATTGAAGCAGCGCAATGGGGCAACAAAGTGGAGCAAGCTGCCACCACGTTTGTGCAAAAACAAGCCGAAACGGTGGATAAACTGCCCGCTTTAACAGTTTTGGTAGAAAAGACGCTCGATGCCAATTTGCCAAAAGCATTGCCACAACTCATACAACGCATGCAATCTTTGGCAGCATTGACGGAAGATGTGGTGATATTGATGGAGGCTTTGCCGCCGCTTGTTCGTATCTTGAAGTACGGGAATGTACGTGGCACGGACGCGGCAGCCGTTCGGTTTGTGGTGCAAGAGATTCTCCCGCGTATTTTTGTCGGACTACCGCCGGCCTGTTTGAATACCGACGATGAGGCGACGGAATTGATTTTCAATCAGATACAAAACACGCATACAGCATTGAATTTGTTGGCAGACCCTGTTTATACTGAGGGGTGGTTGCGTAGCCTCCGTTTGGTTACAGATTTAAAAAACTGTCACGGCAAATTAACGGGCGGCTGCACACGGGTTTTGTTCGATAAAACGGTTTTGAATATTGCCCAAACATCTGTCAAAATGCGCTATGCCCTCGCGCCGATGAATGAACCGACCCAATCGGCTGCTTGGCTCGAAGGCTTTTTATATGGCAGTGGACTACTTTTGATACATCATCCGACGCTGTGGCAAGTCCTCGATGAATGGGTTTCAGAAACCGATATGACCCGTTTGGAAAGTTTATTGCCGTTGTTGAGGCGCACGTTCTCAACCTTTTCAAAATCGGAAAAAGCGAAGTTATATACTTTGGCGAATCAACAACAAAGGCATTTTCAAGGACAGCAGACAACCGCTTCCTACATTTATGATGTACATCGGGCAGAAGGGGTTTTGGCGACGGTGCGCGGGTTTCTGTGAGTTACGGGTTAAAGACCTACAGAATAGGACGATTTGGTTAAAAAACCGAATCAAGAGTCGTCGTTTGTTGTTGTTGTG
>JANMJN010000784.1:0-4101 GCA_031371355.1 Saprospiraceae bacterium | reverse complement strand
CGAATCTATGTTCAAATCCTGTGGACCTACGCCTTCAATCGGCGAAATAACGCCACCCAATATATGATAGAGACCTCGAAATTGCCCTGTTTCTTCAACTGCCATGACATCCCGAATGCCTTCGACGACCATGACGGTTGTGCGGTCGCGGCGCATATCCAAACAAACGCTACACACATCCGCATCAGCAATATTATGACAAATGCCACACGTTTTAATGCCTGAACGCATCCGCAACAAGGCGTTAGCGAACCCCTCAGTATTTTCGTTGGGTTGTTTGACGAGATGAAGGACAAGGCGTAAGGCTGTTTTACGACCGATGCCCGGTAAAGAAGCAAAACCATTAACGGCTTCTTCTATAAGTTTAGATGAAAAATTCATTCAGAAAAAAGATAATTCAGTTTTACAAATATTTATGAATCAATTAGTTACATTGCGATATGTACAATATTAATTTTTTGATTTTAGTTAAACCAATACCCATTTCCAAATATCCCCATCATCTGGATCTATGAGCGCCTCAACAAATTGAAACCCTAATTTTTTCAATATGGATACTGAGGGGTTCTCATGCGCCAATGTATGAGCAATTATTTTTTTCACTTCCACATGTTGCAAAGCGAAATCAATCAACCCTTGTGCTGCTTCTGTCGCTAAACCTTGTTGTCTATAATGGGCTTCAATTTCGTAGCCGATTTCGACCATAGCTTCATCATTAGGTGCGCCTTTATAACCACATGTGCCCAAAAGTTTTCTATCCGCTTTGTGAATGATGAAAAAACTGCCCCAATAACTGCCGTTTTCTTTAAAAGAGTCATAAAAAAAAGGCAAAGCGTCTGCCATATCAGCGAAAGTCGTCCATGCTCTTGGCGTTTCAACGTCTAAAAGTTGGCCTAGTTTTATGAGATTTTCCTCAAAAATGGCTTGAAAATGAGCCTCATTCCATCGAATCAATCGCAATCTCGAAGTTTCAATCATTTAGTTTTAAATTTTGAACAAAAGTAAACAAAGTATTAAGATTAAAGCATCTCTATTTGACTTTTTTGAGCTGTTGATTTTTTTGAGTCTAAACGGTCAATTTCTGTTTTGGTTAAAGTATCTTTGCCATCGCTTTAAGATTAGGCAATTTAATTTTGAATGAAATCCAATTATTATCCAACCAAAAAATATAAATAGATATGGCTGAAGTAATCGTTATGCCGCGTTTAAGTGATTCGATGGAGGAAGGTGAAATCGTCGTTTGGCATAAAAACGTAGGTGATAAAGTCGAAAAAGGCGACTTATTAGCTGAAATCAATTCCGACAAAGCAACTATGGACTTTGAAAGCCCAAAGACGGGTACTGTCCTCTTTGCTGCTAAAGTAGGAGACAAGTTGCTTGTTGGTACGCCTTTGGTCATCATTGGCAATCCAGGCGAAGCGTATGAACATTTGCTGGGCGATAGTGCTTCAGCATCGTCTTCTAATGGCGCACAGGCAGCCCCCGCTCCAGTTGCGCCAACACCACAACCAGTTCAAGCCGTAGCCGCATCACCCGTTGCGACCCCGGCAGTAGCAGTTGTAGAAACACATGATACGAGCCGCATTTTTGCATCTCCATTAGCAAAGGAAATGGCGAAAGCAGCAGGTATCGCTATACAAAATATTCAAGGTTCAGGTGATAGTGGACGGATCGTGAAAAGGGATATTGAAACGGCTCTTACGAAAGTGAGTACTGCACCTGCAGTGTCAGTAGTACCTCAAGCCGCTGCAAAAGCGACCCCCTCAGTATCTTTCGGTTCAGAAAGCTTTGAAGACCAACCGCTTACAAGTATGCGGAAAGTTATTGCAAAACGCTTGAGCGAGAGTATGTTTACGGCGCCGCATTTCTACTTGTCAATGGAAATCAATATGGATAAAGCAACAGAATTGAGAAAACAACTCAATGATGTGGCTGCACCTATTAAGATTTCTTTCAATGATCTTGTTGTGAAGGCGTGTGCTGTTGCTTTACGCAATCATCCTGTCATCAACTCTTCATGGATGGGTGATTTTATCCGTCAAAATAATCATATCAATGTGGGTGTAGCCGTTGCGGTTAATCAAGCATTATTCGTACCTGTTATTCGCCATGCAGATATGAAATCGTTAGGACAAATCAGCACGGAAGTTCGTGAACTGGCAGGCAAAGCTAAAGGAGGGAAGCTGCAACTGCCTGAAATGCAAGGCAATACGTTTACAATTTCGAACTTAGGTATGTTTGACATCGAACAATTTACAGCAATTATTAATCCACCGGACTCTTGTATTTTGGCAGTTGGTTCAATTATGCAAAAGCCTATTGTTAAAAATGGTGAAATTGTTGTTGGGAGCATGATGAAAGTACAATTGTCCTGTGACCACCGCGTTGTAGATGGTGCGACAGGCGCTCAGTTTTTACAACAATTGAAAGGCATTTTGGAAGACCCAATCCGCCTTTTAGTGTGATATAAAATATTGAAAAACAATAGTTTAAAAATGAAAAACGCTGTTCTGAACTTTCAGACAGCGTTTTTCGTTTAGTAGAGTAAAATATAAATAATGAAAAAGACCATCGTTTTAGGCGCAACGCCAAACCCTGACCGATACGCTTATCAAGCCACAAAAAAGCTAAAAAAATATGGACATGAAGTCATACCCTTAGGCATTCGGAAAGGTGAAATTGAAGGGATAAAAATTGAAAACAACACCCCTCAGTATGAAGGCGTAGATACTATTACATTGTACCTAAATCCTGAATTACAAAAACCTTATTACGATTATATTCTTTCGTTAAAACCCAAGCGCATTATTTTCAATCCTGGAACGGAAAATTTTGAACTGATACGTTTGGCGAAAGAGAAGGGTATTGAAACAGAATTGGCGTGTACATTGGTCATGTTATCTATAGGGAATTATTGAACCCTCAGTATTCAAATACTTTTTCAAGTTTGTATAAGAGAAAAGGCTTCTCAGCATAACACTGAAAAGCCTTTTTCTATTTCATAAATCAGAATTAATAACCTGATTTATTTCCTTTGTAAGATTTTTTCTTCATTGTAGCAGGTGCCATCATTTCAGTTTCAGTCGTTGCAACTTTGAACTCAACACGACGATTCATGATTGAATTACCGTTTGTAGGAACAAGCGTTTTGTCTTCGCCTTGATAAGTTAAAACAAGACGGCTGCGATCAACACCAAAACTTTTAACTAAAGTGTTGATTGCTGATTCTGCACGACGATAAGATAGTCCTTGGTTGTAGCCATCAGAAGCCAACTTGTCAGTAAAACCTGTTACTGCAACTTTAATAGTTGGGTTGGTTTTCATCACAGAAGCAACGGCTGCGAGATTACCATACTCTGATGTCTTAACAGATGAACTATTAAGGTCGAAGTGAATCATTGGTAGGAACCAATCGGCCATACTACCACCTTTAGGAGTATCACCCAAAGATGCTTTGAATTTAGCCAATTGAGCTTCAACAATACGGTTGACATCAGCTTCAGTCACATAAGCAGGTTTTGGAACCATAGCAACGCCATTGTTGTCAACTTTGTAACCAATTGGAGAGAATGGCTCTTTGTCCTTGTAGTCAGCAACACCGTCACTGTCACTATCAAGTGCCACACCTCGTGTGTCAACACGAGCACCAGCAGGAGAATCTTTCTCTTGGTCAATCATGTCAATGACGCCGTCACCATCTGTATCGGTTGGGTCATACTTGGGACGTGCTTTCAACTCTGCAATGTCTGCATTCACTTGGTCGGCTGGACCAGCCCACCACAATGGCATTGTTTGCTTGTTTTTTGCGCCGATGTTGAAACCCAAACGAAGGTTTGTGTAGCTACCGAAATCACGAGCATTGACTTGAAAAGCATCCATTAAGTCCGCGCGTTTGCCAAAAAGAGTCATTATTTTTTCTTCAATAGAAAAACTCATCTTGTCATTGATACGGAATGAGATACCTACACCTGCACTTACGCTTGGTGCGACTTTGCCTGTGTTACGATCACCTGGAAGGACAAACTCTTGTTCGCCAGTTGTTGCACCAACTTTGCCACCTGTTTTAGTGACATTAACTTGTGTGTTAAGGTAAGATGCACC
>JANMJN010000780.1:0-5132 GCA_031371355.1 Saprospiraceae bacterium | reverse complement strand
TTAACAATCATAAAAAACAATCATAAAAGTAAGTATTATTATTTAAATAATAAATTAAATATTTTATTTAATGGTTTTATCGAATATAATTGACACACAAATATACACATACTTTTTTAACAAAAATATAGATTTTCCTTTAAGCAAGTATAGCAATATAATAATAAGTATAAAATAATTGGTTTTGTATTTTGATAATTCATTGTCGTAACATATTTTTACAACCAATTTAATATCCATTACTTACTGAGAACGAACTACATTTATGAACAAAACTATCACAACTGCAATTGTATTGCTTTTGCTTTCGATACGCATTTTTGCGCAAGAAGAAGCAATCTCCACAAACAACTTTTTAGTCCACATCACTGCCTTTAATGAAAAACGTCCCGTTACGTATTTCTCGAACCTTGATAATGTTTTTATGCATCAAGACAACAAGGAAATATGGCATTACTATATGGGCGGTTACAAGACCTTAGAACAGGCAGATTCAGTGCGCCGAAAAGTATTTGACTTGGGTTATCCCTATGTCTATATTATTGATGTCGAAAAAGTTCGTCGCGAATGCCTTTTGACTTGTGGGGACGACCCCTCAGTACCTGACATTATTAAGTCGCTGAATAACTTGACTCACTTGTTGTTCGATTTTGGCAAAAGTAATTTGAAGCCCGACGCTAAGGTGCAATTGAATCGCTTGACAACCATCTTGAACGAAAACGATAAATATCAGGTTGAGCTTAAAGGGCATACGGATAATATTGGTACGCCAGAAGTGAACCAAGAACTGTCTGAAAAGCGTACTGAAATGGCTGCACAATATGTTGAATCACGCAATATATCCAAAAAACGCATCACAATGAACAGCTACGGTATGGAAATGCCGATTGCAAAAAACCAACGCAAAGGCAAAGACTGTCCAGAAGGTCGGCGCTTCAATCGCCGAGTTGAAATAATTATCATGGACAATGAAGGTAATGTTTTGAACGCGCTTGTTGAGCCGCTCGATATACCAACAGAGTTACTGTATGATGGACTTCGTTTGGAGAGTGTTGGGTTTCAAGGCAAGAAATAATTGTTTTCACTGTTAATCTAATTCCTATACGGCAGACTTCGAGAGGGGGCTGCCGTATCGTTTTTATACCCCTCAGTAAAAATGAATTGGGCAGCAAAAACAATATGATTGCTTTTCAAAGGCTGCACAATAATGGCTTTGAGAACGTTGGCGACAATATTATTGTGAAGAAATTATTTATTTAGAACGGATTTACATAACCATACGCGCAGATTCAATGGCTTATAAATCAATATGTTACGCAAGTATTGTAAAGTCTCCCCTCCGTATTTCACGTTCAAAATAATACATCGAGTAAATTAGATGAAACAAAATAGAGATTTACACCTTTAAGATTTCACTAAAAGGCAACGAATTTTTACATTTGCCCCAGTTATATAAAATCAATCAAATCATGCAAGAACAAGGCATAACGACCTATTTACCCGTTTTAATTATGATGCTCGTATCTGTTGGCTTTATTGTCACAACGATGGTAGCAACTCATATATTAGGTCCACACAAAAAATCAAAAATCAAATCAGAAGCATTTGAATGCGGTATTGAGTCGCAAGGCAATGCGCGGACGCCTTTTTCCATCAAATACTTTCTTGTAGCCGTATTATTCGTATTGTTTGATGTCGAGGTCATATTTATGTACCCATGGGCAGTGAACTTTAAGAAACTCGGACTGTTCGGTTTAATGGAGATGTTTACGTTCCTCGCTATCTTTCTTGTCGGCTTTTTTTATATTATGAAAAAAGGGGCATTGGACTGGGATAAATAAATTCGAGACTTTAAGATATTGAGGTTCAAGATTTTAAGACATATTAAAATCCGACATCTTAAATATCTAATATCTAAAAATCTAAAAAATTATGGCAACAACAGCTATTGATATTCGCCCTGAAAATATGCCGCCAAGCTATCAAGGTCAAGCATTTATGGCAACAAGCCTGGATGCCGCAGTTGGTTTAGCGCGCAAAAACTCTTTGTGGCCTCTTCCTTTCGCCACATCTTGTTGCGGTATTGAAATTATGGCAACGATGGCAGCGACTTATGATTTGTCGCGCTTTGGTATGGAACGGTTGAGTTTTTCTCCCCGTCAAGCCGATTTATTGATTGTCGCAGGAACGATTTCCAAGAAATTAGGTCCTATATTGCGTCAAGTATATGAACAAATGGCTGAACCGAAATGGGTGATTTCAATGGGGGCTTGCGCCAGTTCAGGTGGTATTTTTGACACATATTCTGTTTTACAAGGGATTGACCGCATTATTCCTGTTGATGTTTATGTGCCAGGTTGCCCTCCACGCCCTGAACAATTGTTGGAAGGTATTATGAAAATTCAAGACTTAGCAGGTGGAGAAAGCCTTCGCCGTCGCGATTCAGAAGAATACAAGGCGATGTTGTCCAATTATGGCATCGAATAAATTATTGTATTGTTTGATTGTTGTATTGCTTTCAACTTTCAAACACACAGCAATTAAACTATTTAACCATACAACAATTTAATAATTTAATAATATGCAAGCCAATATAAAAGACCCTCATTTGAAATACCTAACACCTGCCGTCGAAGAACTCAAAGCAAAAGTTGAGGAAAAGCTGCAACAGCGCTTTGCAGATGGCTTGGTTTCTGCTTCGATTGACTACGATTTTCCCGTTTTTGTCGTCAAAAGAGACATTCTTGCCGATGTTATAGAATATCTTTATAATGAAATAGATTTGTCTTTTCAATTTCTAACAACGCTTGCCGCTTCGCATCATCCTGAAGAAAAAGGCTCGGAATTGAGTGTTATGTATCAATTACATAACTTGCCGAATAATACACGCATTCGTATCAAAACGTTTCTTCCGATTGAAGACCCCTCAGTAAGAACGGTCACAACGGTCTTTGCGACAGCCAATTGGATGGAACGGCAAGAGTATGATTTCTACGGTGTTATTTTCGAAGGACATCCGAATTTAAAGCGCATTTTGAATATGGACGAAATGAATTATCATCCTATGCGCAAGCAGTATCAATTGGAAGATGTTGCGCGGGAGGATAAGGATAATTCATTTTTTGGACGTTGATATTTTGTTTTTTCGTAGATTTACTAAATTTTTAAAATTTAGTAAATCTTGTATCATTCACCTTTTTAAAAACCAGATAGTAAATGAAAAAATTGCTTTTTTTAACATTGTTTTTAGTGCCAATGGCTGCTTTCAGTCAAACGCAAATGCAAATGAACAAGCAAGCGGCGATTGATTATGCCAAAGTTGACAAAGAACTCAACGTTGTCTATCAACAAATCATGAAAAAATACGCCAAAGAAAGCTTATTTATTGTGTATATGAAAGAAGCACAACATCGCTGGATTGACTTCAGAGATGCCGAATTTAAGCGGTATATGCCCCATTTCATGCAAGGCAATACACATTACGGAACGATGTACAGCTTGGAACGTAGTTCTTTTTTGGAACAATTGACTGCTGACAGAGTCAAGACATTGAAAAAGATTTTGAAGGATGGTCCCCGTTAAAATATCTGATTTTACTGAGGGGTCTGTTTTTATAAAACATTGAATATAAAAGCCTTACAATAGTATGAACGAACTCATAAACGTTCAGCCAAACGGCGGAAATTTTGAAGAGAAGGAGTATCAAATACTCAATTTGGGTCCAACACACCCTGCAACGCATGGTATTTTTCAGAATGTTCTGAAAATGGACGGTGAAATCATTGTGGATTCTGAACCCACAGTTGGTTATATTCATCGGGCGTTTGAGAAAATTGCGGAACGTCGTCCATACAATCAGATCACAACTTTGACTGATAGAATGAACTACTGCTCATCACCTATCAACAATATGGGTTGGCACATGACGGTTGAAAAACTCATCGGGGCAGAGATTCCTAAACGCGCGGAATACTTACGCGTCATCATCATGGAATTGAGCCGTATTGCTGACCACATTGTTTGCGATACGGTCATTGCTGTTGATACGGGTGCTATGACGGGTTTTCTTCATCTTTTCAAATGGAGAGAAGTGATTTATGAGGTTTTTGAAGAAATTTGCGGCGCTCGTTTGACAACCAATATTGGTCGTATTGGTGGTATTGAGCGTGATTTTACTAAAAAAGCTTGGGATACACTGCATTATTTTATGAAGGAGTTTCCAAAGGCTTTAAAAGAATTTGACAAACTTGTTACCCGCAACCGTATTTTTATGGATAGGGTGATTGGCGTTGGGGGCATTTCAGCAGAACGGGCTTTGAACTATGGTTTTACGGGTCCAAACCTACGTGCAGCGGGTGTTGACTATGATGTGCGTGTCGCAAATCCTTATTCAAGTTATCAAGATTTTGAATTCGATATTCCTGTAGGTGTTTCTGGAGATACATTTGACCGCTATATGGTTCGTATGGAAGAAATGTGGCAGTCCATGCGCATCATCGAACAAGCGATTAAGAATATGCCTGATGGTAAATTCCATGCAGACTTACCCGAGTTTTTTCACCCACCCAAAGAGCAAGTTTATTCTCAAATGGAGGCTTTGATTTATCACTTCAAAATCGTGATGGGTGAAACTGAAATACCTAAAGGAGAAGTGTATCATGCCGTCGAAGGTGGCAACGGTGAGTTGGGTTTTTACTTGGTTTCAGATGGCGGTCGTGCGCCTGCGAGGTTGCATTTCCGCCGTCCATGTTTCATTTATTATCAAGCCTATACCGAGATGATACGTGGGGCTATGTTATCTGATGCGATTATTATATTGTCATCTATGAATGTGATTGCAGGGGAATTGGATGCTTAGTAAATGATGAATTATAAATGATGAATGTCCAAAGGACTCCTTCGGAGATGAATTTTTTATTCATTGATTTACAATGTTTTATAATTCAAAATGGTAGATTTTATTTAATGCATTTTACGTAAAATACTGAGGGGTGTCAATTTTCATTAAGTCGTGTCAATAAATCTCAAAAAGTCGTGTCACGTAAATTTAGTGTTTCATTAACACTCTATCTTTTACCCAATTATTGAATTGGTGTATATCGCCATCAAGTTCATTGAAATTCAATTTTATA
>JANMJN010000086.1:0-14261 GCA_031371355.1 Saprospiraceae bacterium | reverse complement strand
AATGCCGATTTTGTTGCCATGAAAACAGCCGACCTCAACGGCTCGGCAACCAATACGCCTTTGACGAACAGTATTGAGCCACGGAGTCAAAACACCTTTGTTTTGGAAGCAACAGATGCGCTTCTTGAAGCAGGAAAAACCTACGACATCGTTGTCAAAACGCCCAAACTCACACCAGAAGCTTTTCAATTTACGTTAAATTTCGATATTCATTCACTTAAATTCCTCGCTATTGATCCGTTAGACTTATACAATTTTTCCTCCTCCAACTACGCTCTGTTTGCCGATAGGGGCAAAGCCACGGTCAGTTGGAACAGCTTCGACAGCAATGCTGAACCCATGAACATGTTTGTTTTAAAGTTGCAAGCCATCCGCTCGATTCGTTTGAGCGAGGCTCTGCACCTGTCCTCCGACTTGACACCTGCTGAAGCCTATTCCTCGGCAGGTGATCGGATGGCGGTTGACCTCCGTTTTACAGGTAAAAATACTGAGGGGGGTGATTTTAGGTTGTTTCAAAACGACCCAAATCCTTTCAACGGTTCTACCCGCATCCGTTTCCGTTTGCCCGAAGCAAGTGAAGCTAAACTCACTGTTTTTGACGAAACCGGGCGGATTTTAAAGGTACAAACCGGTCATTTTAAGAAAGGCAATAACGAAATGATATTAGATTTTCAAGATACACACTCGGTATCAGGCGTAATTTTCTACCGTCTCGATACACCAACACATTCAGCAACGCAGCGAATGGTGCTTTTAAACTAATTATTTTTTCTCATGAAATGGAGTGACAACTTGCGGCTTGGGTTTTGAACCTTAGTCGCAAGTTTTTTTATAGAAAAGCCTCCCCCTCAGTATTTTCAAAATATTCTCACTAACTTTGCGCCATCAATTCACATTCAGATAAAACATAAGGTTATGAAAAATACAATAATCAATCCTCGTTTTTTAGCCGTTACCGTTCTCATACTTGTTGCGGCACTCAGTCGCCTCCTCCCCCACCCGCCTAACGCTACGGCAATGGGTGCGATTGCATTATTCGGCGGCGCGTATTTCAGCAACCGTTGGGCATCGCTTTTTGTGCCTTTGGCAACACTTTTTGTCAGCGATTTGATTTTGAACAACGTCGTTTATGCGGCTTTCAATAAGGGACAATTCGTCTGGTTTTATGGTGGTGCGGCTTGGGTTTATGGCAGTTTTGCGGCAGCCATCGTCTTGTCTTGGTTTTTATTGAAAAAAATAGATGCTAAAAACGTCTTCATCGCCAGCATTGCTGGTTCGATTTTGTTTTTTGCTGTCACCAATTTTGCGGCTTGGCAAAGTCCTATTATGCCTTATCCAAAAGACTTATCGGGTTTGGCGATGTCTTACACAGCCGCTTTGCCATTTTTTGTCAATTCGTTGGCAGGTGATTTATTCTTTTGCGCTGCCTTGTTTGGTGGTTTCGAGTGGGCGCAACGTCGGTTTCCGACTTTGGCAAGAGCCTAATACCTCATTTTTACTGAGGGGGTCAAAAAGCGTTATTTTCATAGTTTATTTCTATAAAACTATGAAAATAACGCTTTTTTTATGCCCAAAAGAGTGGTACAAAATTCTTCGTTCAGAAATCGTAAAACATGACTTCACCGTGCTGATGAAGAGTGTCGCCAAACAAAGAAAAATATTGTGTCTATTGCTTGTTGAAACCAATATCTAAAACGATATTTGTTTTGTAGAAAAAAAACAAACCTATAAACAGTTAACACATGATAAATATGACACCAAACATTGGACTTCACTTTCTGTATTTTACTTCCAATATAAAACTGTACGCTCATTTAAATTGCACTTTCACCAATAACACTAATTGAGTAAGTGTTGTTGGGTTACGTTCTGTCTTTACTCAAAACTCATTTATCACGACTAATTTTATTGCTTTAAGATATATTCGGCCATATATCCGCTTGCTAATGGCATTTCATCTTTTGCCTATTGGTAAAACGGTGTTTTATATCATTGAACAAGTCGTAGCCTTATTCAAGCTTTGGCGCAACAATCCATTTTTTGCATGGCTTTTGCAGGTCAATTATAACTATCTGCATTTTACTTATATTTAAAAACCAAACCTATTTTATAAACCTATTTTAAACTTTTAAATTTTAATTAATGAAATTGTACAAAATGTTTAAACCAACACTTCTTTTATGCTTTGTCGCTCTTTCTTTTGCAAATTGCAGCAAAGAAAATGCGACCACAACAACGGGATCCTCGGCGTCCGCTTCTTCCACAAATGTGGTAGAAGCATCCAACACACCAAGTAGTTTTATATTGCGGGGTAACAAAGTAAACAGCAATCTGAGCCAGATTCGCCAAAAAAATGCCGATTTAGGGGCTATTGAAACGGGGTATATCTCTAAAATTAACCAGATGTATGTTACTTGCACAAACCCTAACTTTACCAATGAACTGGAAGCATTGGGAGTGACCGTCGCAATAGATATTACAATTAGCAGCCCCAAAATGTCTAATAGAAAAAAGACAGTAACCATGCCCATCACCTCATCAACCACCAACAGTAACCCTGATTTCTCCCTCCAATGGAATATGCAGGCAATTTCGGCACCTCAAGCTTGGGCAGCAGGTTACAAAGGACAAGGTGTTCGGGTAGCCGTTTTAGATGTCGGTATGTATTTAGACCACCCCGATCTTAAAGCCAATATCAACAAGAGCTTAAGTCATAATTTCGTAACTTATGCTGGCGAAAACAATCCATTAGACCCTTCTTTCACCCTCGCCCCAGAATTTAGCCATGCCACTCATGTTGCGGGTATCATTGCCGCGGCCGATAACAATATTGGCGGCATAGGTGTTGCCCCTCAAGCTGAAATTATCTCTGTCAAAGTACTGCCTGACCAGGGTTTTGGGTATCTATCATGGATAATAAAAGGCATTATGTATGCAGCTGATAATGGTGCAAAAGTGATTAACATGAGTATTGGAGGTGCGGTCTTAAAAGGCTCTGGACAAGACCAATCCTATCATCAAAACATAATATATGCCATGTATGCTTATCACGATGCTATCCAATATGCCAACAGCAAAGGTGTCACTGTGATTTCTGGTGCTGGCAACGATGCCATAGATTTTGACCATACTGGCTCTGTGGACTTTTTTCCTGCTGCTTCACCTTTCAGTTTGAGTATCTCTGCCACTTCTCCTGTAAACTGGTACGATAAGCTCACTCAAGGTTTAGCTGTCAACTTAGATGTTCCCACAGCTTATACTAATTTTGGCTCTTCTCGTATTGATTTTGCTGCTCCAGGTGGAGATTGGAATGCACCCGGAGACAATGGATACTACGACATGGTGCTTAGTCCTGGCGATGCAAACAATTACTACTGGGCAACTGGAACAAGTCAAGCGACTCCCCACGTTTCAGGTATAGCAGCTTTGATTATTGGCAAAAATGGGGGGAGTATGGATCCCACAAAAGTAAAAATGATTCTCAAGCAGACTTCAGATGATTTGGGAAAACCGGGACATGACCCGTATTTTGGAGATGGGCGTGTTAATGCTTTTAGAGCCATTCAGTAAAATAATCATTTGAAATGAAGAAAAAGATTGTCTCAAAAAGGCAATCTTTTTCTTTTTGGAAACACCCCAAAAACAGAACACACCCCTCAGTAAAAAAGGCATTTTTTCATTTATTACCCTAAAAACAATAACCTTTGGAGAGAGGTCTCTTATATTTGTCAGAAATATAAGTCTGCTACAATGTTAAAACGATATCTTCTACTCATATCCATATTGATTTTTTCCCGTTTTACGGACGAAGATCGTTCGCTCATTGAGCAACAATACAACACGCTCACTCCGAGTTTACGCACCGAACCACTGAAAATGCTGCCTTTGCTTGAATTATTGATAAAAAAAGCGGAAAAAACGCTCGACAGTCGTGATACTTTGCTCGCCAATATCCAATTCAGCCTCGCTAAAATCTATTGCGACCGCAATGTCAACCTTGCGGAAGGCATCCGTTTATATCAAAAAGCACTCGATATTAGACGAGAAAAGCTGCCGTTTGGTAACCCAAAAATCGGCATAACAGCAGGCAATCTTGCGCTCGCTTCACGTCAAATTGGTCTTTTTGAACAAGCCCGCTCGTATGCTCAATTGGCGATTGAAGCCAAACAAGCAGCAGCGAAAATGGATACTTCTTCTCTCCTAAAATCATATAACGAACTCGCTGTCAATAACCGGATGTTGGGCAGTTATGCCGATGCATTAGCCGCCGCTGACAAAGTTTTGGAGCTTGCAACAGCGATAAAAGACTCCCTTTTTATCGCCAATAGTCGCATTACAGCGGGTTCAGCCCATTATTCAACTCAAAAATATGAAGAAGCTGCAAAGGAATACCAAACAGCTTTGACCCTTTACAACGTCCTTTTAAAAAATAATCAAACAACAGCCACACCCCTTTTTCCCATTCAAAAAGAACGCGCAGCGACTTTGAATAACCTCGGTGTAACGTTTAGGCAACTTAAAAAATACAATGAATCTCTTTCTTTTTTAAACCAATCGCTCGAAGCTTATCAATCACTTTTAGCAGCTTCAAAGGACTCGACCCTTATTGTTTTTATTGGAAATGTCTTATTTGAACGTGCCCAAACGCAAGACGCAAATGGTGAAAAAGCAGCAGCTACAGCGAATTTTGAAGCGGCTATCGCAACGTTTGGTCACTCAAAGAACCCGCTTGCCGTTGAATGTTATACGAGTTATGGCAATTTTTTAAAGAAGAATGGACAATTGGAAGCAGCTTTGAAAACCTATAATCAAGGCATAATGGCTGCATTTCCAACTTCTTCATCAAATGATGCTTCTCAAAGCCCAAACTTAACCGGTATCGCTTTTCCAGAATTACTCGATATTTTTGCTGCAAAAGCCTTTATTTTGAAGGAAAATAATGATTTAATCGCTGCTTTTGAGACTTTTAAAAAATGTGATACGCTCATTCAATCTTTGTTGGAAAAATATCAAGCCGACCAATCAAAATATTTTTTATCCGAAAAGGCTTTGCCGATTTATGAAAATGCCATTGCCTTAGCCGTTTATTTTTTTGAAAAAAACAAGACGCCAGAGTATGCGGAAGCCGCGATTAATTTTGCAGAACAAAACAAAGCCCTCGTCTTGCTTGAAAACCTAAAAGATACCCGCGCCAAAAGTTTCGGCGGTGTCCCGCAAAACCTGCTTGATGAGGAACGCACTGGACGTGCCGAAGTAGCCTACCTCGAAAAACAACTCTACGAAGCTGATACAGATTCATTGAAAACCAAAACACAAAGCCAACTTTTTAATGCAAAAGAGAAATTGCGCCGTTTCAATCAGCACCTCGAAGCACAGTTTCCCAAGTATTTTAATTTAAAAATAGCCAAAACAGCCCCCCTCAGTATAAAAGGCATACAAAATGCAATTGATGCTCAAACCCTTGCTGTTTCTTATTTTGTCGGCGATTCAACTCTGTTTGCTTTTGCTTTTTCAAAAACAGATTGTCAAATTTTTTCGCAAAAACATACCCCTCAGTATTCAAAGGATTTTAAAGATCTAAGAAAATCATTGAGCAATGAAAAATTCATAAATGATTCGACAATTCTTGCAGAGCAGACTTTTTGCTCATTAAGTCATGCTTTTTTCAAAGATTTGATAGAAAAACCTCTCGTTGCACTCAATGCAAATGGTACATTGACACGCCTGCGCATCGTTCCCGATGGCTATTTAGGCTATTTACCTTTTGAATTACTTCTGACAAAGCCAACGGCAAAATGGAAAGGGCATGACGTACCGTATTTGCTGCGACAATATGCAGTTAGTTATGCCTATTCACTGCGTTTGATAGATAATTCGGAGGGGTCAGCTTCCGTTCAAAATTTCGGTGGCTTTGGTATTGAATATGCCGATTCGACTTTAAAAAGTGAGATAAGTGCCTCACAACCAAGTCCTTCCGACGACTCAAATACTATCCTTTATCCTTTATCCACTGTCCACACTGATAGTCGTTCAGATGTTTTAAGCCGTTTGGCTTTTGCTGATGATGAAGTTAAAAATATACAGGCTTTGCTTGGTGGCGGACAAATTTGGCTCAACGGCGGTGCTACAAAATTAGCTTTTATGACAAATGCTCCGAATTGTGGGATCCTTCATTTAGCCATGCACGGCGCAATTGATGATAAAAACCCGCTCAATTCTGGACTTATTTTTTCAAAAGCAGACTCTTCGAAAGACAATTTCCTAAGTGGATATGATTTGTTTGCGATGCAATTCAAGACAGGTTTAGCCGTCCTTTCTGCTTGCAATACAGGCAACGGCGAACTGCGCCGCAGCGAAGGCGTGATGAGTCTCGCCCGCGCTTTTGCCTACGCAGGTTGCCCTTCAACAGTGATGAGCCTGTGGTCAATACCCGACGAAAGCACCTCAAAAGTCATGTTGGCATTTTATAAAAACTTAAAAAATGGTGAACCAAAAGACATTGCTTTGCAAAAAGCGAAAATTGAATACCTCGAAAATTGCCCCCCTCAGTATTCCATCCCAAATGAATGGGGCGCAACGGTGGTTATTGGCAATGTATCGCCGATTGATTTTAGGGTGTGGTGGCAGAAGCCGTGGTTTTTAGGGTTGTTGGCTTTACTCATAATTATTGGCGGTATTTTGTTTCTCAAGAAAAGAGCGTGAGAGAAAGTTAAATATTCTTATACTTTTTATTTCTTCATATTTGCCAATGACTCATTGTCGTATTCTAAGGAAAGCTCGTCATTTCGAAAATTTAGCTTCCATGGCGTTTACAAATCCAGCAAAATGTCCGGTACTTCTTCATCAGAATTATCTCCCTTTATCATTTTCAGATATCCTCTTAACCTTTTGGAACTCTCTTAACTTTGATTTTCTTGTGCGCCATTTTCTTCAAATTTATCTATGACTGATTGAATAAATTCAATTGAATAGTCTTCCAAGAAATCTGCAATCTCAATTGCAGACCACCCCTTTTTGCGAAAAATATTGAGAACGATGCGTTCTCTTTCCTCTTGGCGAACCTCTTGGCGAACCTCTTGGCGAATTTCTTTTTTGAATCTTTTTAAAAAGCTTTCTGTTGCAACCATCGCTTTTGGATTTAATAGTTTAATTTTATTACTTTGTTCTTCATATTCGGTACGCGTAATGCCACCGTCTGTTAGTGTTGACAAATATAAATCAAATGCATCAATAAAAAAAGAAATCTCGTCATTTTCTTCGCCCCAAAAGCCCTCAAACAAAAGTTCAACAAAATGGCTTATGAGAAATTCTTTGTCTCTTGCATATTTGAATCCCAAAAATATTTTTTCTAAAAACCGAACATTAAATGCGCGAATCGTGTCATCTGAATAAGTCTGTATATTGTCCAATATAAAATCAAAACAAGGCAAAAAACGCATAAAATTAGGGTCTATTTCACCAAAGTAGGTCTCAAAAGGCTCAACAAATTCCCAGTCCTCCAATCCATGATAAACCATAATCGGTACGACTTGAACGAGTGGAATACTCGGATTTGTTCTGTCTTGTGTCACGTATGCGCCAAATTGATACGCTCCCAATTGCAAATGTGGCCGTTTAGGTTTATAACTTTTATGCTCAAAAAGAAACGATAGCATAACCATTCTGCCTGTTTTGAGGCAACATCGCCAAACCAAATCAGAAATCGTCTCCTCCATATCTTGCGATATGTATGAATTGTTATCGAGTTCCAAAGTTGTTAAATCTAATTGTTCGCCGTATTTTTTGGGAAAAACTTCTGTCAAATAGCCCACAATGACGGGTCTCATACTAAAACTGGTTTTGAACCACTTGTCATGCGGGTTATTTAACGATTTCGGCTTGGTTGGTTTGCCTTTTCTTTCTCTTTTTGCCATTTGGGAGGTGGTTGTTTTGTTATCAAATAGTGATGTTTAATTTATATAACAACCTCTATTTTGATAAACAAAAAGGCTATTATGGCTCAAACCTAACCACTTTCCGTACAATAACGTCATTTCCAACCTTAATTTGAACAAAATACAACCCATTTCCACCTTTTATACTGAGGGGGTATCCGTTCAACCCAACTACACCATTAACCGTTTGAGAGGATAGGGCTTGCCCCATAGTATTCAAAACTGACAGGCTGACATTGGCGATTTTTGTTAAATAAAAATTCACGAAAACCTCTTCAGTTGTTGGGTTTGGGAAAACGACAAAGCTGTTTAGGTTTTCAATTACCCCCTCAGTATTCACCAAACCACTGCAAGGATATGTGACGGTTGCCAACAAATTTGCCGCACTAACACCGTTCAAGATGCCTGAACGCCTATCTTTTTGCAACAAAAATGCTCTGTAACTCGAACCCATCAGTATCGCACATTTCTCTTTTTGCCAATTCGAACTGGTTAAACGACTCGCCAACAAGGCAGCTATTGCTGAAGTCTGCGGGGCAGCAAATGACGTACCGCTATGCCGCGCCCACTGATTGTTGAGCCACGTCGAAACAATGTCTTTTCCGATGGTGAAAACGTCAACGTTGCGTTTGCCGAAGTTCGAAAACCAAGCGACACTGTCTGTACAAGCCGTTGCCCCCGTGACTAAAATGTTTTCGCATTGAAAAGAAGGTGAACCATACCAATCTATATCGACATTCTTAGATCTATTACCTGCGGCAACACTGACGAGTAGCCCATAATTTTGCGCTGTATTTATCGCCGAAGCCAGCGGTTGCATCGTATCCATCAAAATATCGCTGCTGATGAAGCTGCAATTCACCACCTCTACTTTCTGTTTCATCGCCCAATCGAGGGCGCGAATGAAGTTATATTCGTAGCCTCTATTTTGGGCATCCAAAACTTTTAGGATATAAAACTTGATGGTGTCGCCGCCATTCCGCTTTAAAATATGCCGAATGACACCCGCCACAAACGTCCCATGACCTGTACTGTCCTTCGGAACACCTTGATTGTTGACAAAATCATAACCGATTTGGTCGTCTATATAACCATCGCTGTCGTTATCTATACCGTCAATCGGTTCACCTGCTCTATATGCCACAAAAGCTTTAAGCGAGTCGTGGCGTATCGTTATGGTTGTCAAAGGGGCTATACTTTGTATATCAATGCCTGAATCCATGATTGCCATTCGCAACACCCGCCTTCCCGAGGGGCAAGTCACAATACTATCGGTCACAGAAGTAGGACAGCCCGTGCTGCCAAAAAGAGGAATTGGCTCAAATCGTTGCGAAGAGTCCCTTTCAGGAATAATGTAAACATCGTTGAGCGAAACGCCTTCCGATTGTCCACTGTTACAGATAACACCAACAGCTTCAGAACCGCCGCCGCCGCTTGTAATCGGTGCCGAAATGACCGTTCCACCACCCAGTTTAGGTATCGTTATCGTCGAGCCAACAGTCGCTGAACAACGCCACAATAAGGCACGCGACGGGAAAGTTGAGTCCAGCTGTACAGCACTCAAAGCGGTTTTGATGCTCGTAATATCCGCCCAAGTTGCGCCCGGTTTGAAAATAACGACGACTTGAAAATTAATCGTTTGTGTTTTGGCAAAGCCTAAAACAAAGAGAAAAGAGAGGAAAAGGATTGCTTTCTTCATATTATTCCGGTTTTTTTGACTCGAATTTCACGAATTATTGTTTGATAAACCCCAGCTAATTTCGTGTTAACTCGTAAAATTCGGGTCTTAAAATAAAGTATTAAACTTGATAAACGCACCGTTGCGGATGAACATCCGACGACCTAAGTTATTGTCATCACCACCTATTTTAACCAAAACATTGTGGTCATAAAACCAGTCGGATTTTAGGTTGATGCTGATGTTTTTAAAAACCACCAAATCTATTGAATTATACCACTCAAAAGCGATGTTTTGAGGATTTTTTAAATAATTTGAATACAAATCTACGACACTCATCACGATTAACTTGTCTTTAAAAAACTTCTTTGTCATTTCGCCGCGTAGTTCTGCGCCAAACTGAACGTCTGTATTTTCAAATTGACCGTCGCCACTGTTCGGATTTCCGAGCAAACCGACCCCCTGAGTATTATCACCAGTTTGTGATGCCAAAAAATTGTTTGCTACGATATTGGCTTTTGATGAAATGACTGAAAAAAGCACTTTGACATGGCTGTTCGGGCGATACAAAAGCCCTGGCAATAACTTCAATGTCGCTGGTGAAAACGGTTCTGAAGTCAACGGATATTTGCCGCCATAGCTGTCCAAATAGCCGTTGCCATATGTAAAAAAGCATTGCGTACGTAGGTCAACCATGCCCGCGAGATAGATTTTACCGATTAATTTGCGTCCAAGCAAGGAATTGACTTGAAAAACATCGGCTGTTTTAGTAAACGGTTGTGACCTATCTCCTACCCTTTGCGCTGCCAATTGAATGTTAAAGCGATTGTCCCAAATCACTTTTTTACCTGTATAATTAGCAAAAAAGTTCAGCAAACCGCCAAAAGCGAGGTTGTTCTGACCCTCATTCGGACGAGGATTGATGAGCGACAGGCTCGAAAAATCTAAGCCAATACCTACACCGACTTCCAGACCAAGCGTGGAATCTGCGCGGATATTGTCGAAAATTGCTTGTGTTTCAGCAATTTTTTGTGCCTGAATTTGCCCAAAAAACAATAATATACTGAGGGGTATCAAAAGTCTGATGATGAAGTGTTGTGCTTTCATTTTCATAAATTTTAAAAGTTCAAGGATTGGATTTAAAACTATAAAATATTGATTATTAAATTTTTAGGACAAGATTTAGTGCGTTTTATAAATTCACTAAATCTCCATTAATGCTTAAAAGAGATAAAAAAATCGGTCGCAGCATCAATGAACTACGACCGACGCTTGAAGGGATTCAGAGGTTTTTCACCTCTTTTGTTGTTTTACTTTAAAACGCTATTGTAAGGGTTGAGCCATTGTCTTGGACGTTGTAAATGCCTTTTCTGATAATCAACGGTTGATATTGTCGTCTGCCCGTTGCTTGTCCAGATGCCACATCTCTTGGCGAAACGATGTTTTCAGCCACCTGATAATCTTCTTCGACCGTAAACTTGCCATTAGCAAAGTGTTTAGCCATTGCCTCACGCGTCATTGAGTTTTTATTGATGGTCATAACGAGTTTACCGTTTGTCATTTCGGCAACACCTGTGCCACTGTTGTCGCTTGGTTTTGTCATCAATTCAGCGGAGATAATGATGCTGCATATACCCGTGCCCGAACAGCCTTGACTTCTGCGACCGAAATTGATGGTGATGGTTATTTTAAATTTATTTGCCGAAATTGTAGGCGATGTGTGGAGGCAAGTGTTCGCATTTGCGCTGTTGGATGAAAAAAGGGCGACGAAAGCGATGGCGATGATGATGATTGAATTTTTCATTTTTAAAATTGATTTAAAGTTCAAGAAAATGTGATTATTAAAAGTTGTGATTAAAATTCGTGTGATAATTTGTTGTATCGGAACTGTCTTTCTTACTGTTGTTATCTGTATAATCTCAAAAGGTTTTCTGCGTGACATTTTATTTTAAAAATAATTTTTGGGGTTTATTTCATTGTTTTAAAAGTCGTTTTGCTGTTGTTATGAGTATAATCCGAAAGAGGTTTCTGTGTGACATTTTATTAATTTTATTTTCATAAAAAATACTGAGGGGTATAAAACCGACTTAAAATAGAGATCTACTAAAAAGTCCACAATAGGAATAAAAACCTATTGTGGACTTTGTAATAAATAATTAAAGTTTTGATAATCAATATTTAATTGTAGTATTTTTGTTCATAATTACTCGCTAAACAATAGCTTTCACCCTATTTTTTTCTGTCTGAAAACCCCAAGCCGTGATATTCCAAACTATCAAAATCGCAGCAAAAAACCATAATTTCATGAAGACCGCGATACCAATGTGCATACCAACGGTTGCTAAAAGCCAAAACCGTCTTGTCTTTTTTGTAAAAATAAATAAGGGGTAAAAAAATTCGAGGATGAGGACAGAGATGCCCAAAGCGGTTAACAACGCAGGATAATTGGCTAAAAAAGTTACGTCAAACATCCGAAAATCGAGTGCCATAACGGAACGCCAAATCGCTTCGCCATTCCACCAAGTGGTGCCAAGTGACTTTGAAAATCCTGCAAAAAGGTAAACAAAACACAGGTGTATTTGCAAAACAAGGGTGTAAATCCTAAAAACAGGTGCTTTTCTGCGGAATATTCGGCTGTCAATTGACAAGGTGTTGCTGACAGGAAAAAGCAGGCAGTAGAACAGTGAATTGGCTATAAACCAATCGCCACCATAATTATAAGCGATGCCTGAACCCAAAAATAAGAGTTGCAAAAACAAACCCGCCGCCGCCGCGAAACGTGTCAAAAAGCCAAAAAGTAAACAGACCAAAACGCCTATGTATGTCCAATAAACGCCATTTAAAAAAGCAACTTCTTGTGTGTCGGCAATACCTAACCAGTGCATCAAATAGCTCAAACGCAATTGGTAATCGGGCAATGAAATATCAATCAAATCCCCTTGAATATAGCCATATTTGCCGTATAAATCGAGTAAATCCGCTTTGAGTGACAGCATCAAACTTAAAGCGACTAATGCCGTTCCAATTCGGAAAAAAGCCCAATGGCGTGCATTTGTTTCGCTAAAAAAAGCGGTGTCAAGGCGACCAAAATAACTATTAAGGTCTATATTTTTCAAATTCATAGAGCGCGTGCTGCTCAAAAAATTGCTTGTTGCCATCTCTGAAATCTTTAGGTGGTGGAAGAATATAATAAGCTGTTATAATGCGTAATTGATTGGTTTCAGGGAATTTCTCATACGTTCGAGCTGCAACTGAACGCATGACTAAATCCTTCAACGTGTCGTTTTTGATGTCTCGTATGAAGTTAGAAGCCGCCGTCAAACGGTTGTATCCCTCTTGCGTATTGAAAGCCATCGTGTTGACTGCTTGACCGCCGTTTGCATCGGTTCGCTCAACAACGATTTGATACGGAAAAGGCGGATCGGGCGAAAAAAAGGAGTAACCCGTGATGCCTGTATATGTATCGTAAAAACCAATCGTCGTTTGGATGGACTGCGGGATACTTTGCGACACTTTTTCAGCCGCATCTAAGAGTTTGACAGAGTGCGAAGGCAAACCATTTTTAGCTGCCTCGAAAGCGTTTAAGGCGATGATATTTGTCAAAAAAATGCTCATCAGATGAAAAGTGCAGCCAAAAAGCACTGCCAAACGCAAGAGTTTAGTCCGTTTTTTCATTGCCATTTATTTTTAAAAACAAGATATTTTTGGTTGATACTGAGGGGATGGCAAGAATAGGCAGTAAGGGTAGTAGGATTCAATAACACACTTATACGACTGATTGTCAAATGATTATAAATGTTGTTTGTGTCTTATTGCCTACTACCCACTGATTTTTAATTCTGCCTATTGCCCGTTTGAATTAACGTGCATAACGTGTCATAATCGCATTGACTTTTTGTTTAACATCGCCGCTGATAGCGATCGAAGGATTGTGTACGACAAGCGTTTCGCTGATAGCGTTTTTCCACATTTTTGTATGGAAAATGACTGTTCCAATGCGGGCATTTGCTTCTGATGTCGTTTTGTTCGTCATTGCGACATTGAGTAGGCTGGCTTGTCCATAACTTGCGGTTGTTTTACCTGCGTTGACCTCAAGCAATTTGAAAGAAGTTTGATAAGGTTTGAGTAAGTTCAACAAAGCTGTTTTGTCGTCAGATGTCATTTGAACACCGTCGAGAACCCACGAGCCGTCTGATTTTTGAGTCGCTTTTTGAGCGAAAATAGCGTTAGTCGCTAAGAGGAAAAGGGCGAAAAAAAGGATCTTTTTCATTTTAATTTGTTTTAAAAAGTTCAAGAAATTGTGATTAAAAAAAATTGTGATTAGAATTACGTTTTTACTGAGGGGGTCATTTTTGATTATAATTTGTTGTTCGGAACTGTCGTCGTTTGTATAATCTAAAAGGTGTTATTGCGTGACATTTTTTTTAAAATAAATTTTTTCGATTTTTGAGATGCCCTCTTTTGGTGCTTCTATTGTATAATCTAATAAGTGCTGTTGCGTGACATTTTGAATCCATTTTTTTTACTTTTTTTTTTTTTCATTTTATATTATTGAAAATCAATAATTTATATTTTTTTTTGGACACGAATTTCACGAGCTACTCGAATTAAGGTGTTCCCATTTCATTATAATGGAGTTGAACTGAAAG
>JANMJN010000757.1:0-2718 GCA_031371355.1 Saprospiraceae bacterium | reverse complement strand
CCGTTCTCATCGTCAGGCACACAGTATCCACTTAGCTTTGTACCATTATAATTAAAATATTCAACAATATTAAAACATTACAAAAAATGAAATTCGAGACCAATCTCAGTATGATGGAAAACATTGTCCGCTTTTTTGTAGGTATGATTATAGCTATAATTGGCGGTTTTTTAGGACATTATGTATCGTCTGTTTTCTATATTCTCGTGCCCATTGCACCAGTTTTATTCATTACAGCCATTCTCGGCTGGTGTCCAATTTATGAGTTTATGGGCATCAATCATGCAGATGAAAAAGCCCATTGAATCGTGTTTTGGTAATAGCCTCCTGTGTCATTAACAAAAATCACTCATTAACATTTTAAATCACTGATTATGAATATTTTAGCACCTGTTTCTACGATCATGACTAAAAAAGTCATAGCGATCGGTCCAGAAGATGAACTAAGTATGGTAAGAGATATTTTTGAAAAAAACAATATCCATCACATACCTGTTGTTCGCCACGATACACTTATTGGTATGATTAGCAAAACGGATTTTGATGTTTACTACAAAGCATTGAGCCGTCATTTTGAAGACCGTTTTGTGAATGAAACACTATTGCGTGTTCATCGCGCAAAGGAAATTATGACCGAAAAACTCGCCAAACTTGAACCGACTGACCGCATCAATGTCGCCTTGGAAGTGTTCAAAGTCAATCGTTTTCACGCCTTACCAGTGGTCGAAAATGGTGAATTAGTTGGCATTTTGACAACGTATGACATCATCAAAGCACTGTCAAACGAAGTTTTGCACGACACAGATTATGAGCTGGTATGATTTTTTAGGGCTTTATTTCTGTCGAGATAAAGCAACCCATCAGTATAAAAAGTCTTTTTCCATCTTTTAAATCTAAAGCTATGAAAACGTTTAAAAATATAGTCGTTGCGACTGATTTCTCAGATGCCTCGCTCGTTGCCTATCATTATGCGCATCAGTTAGCCAGCCATTTCCAAGCCGATTTGAAGGTCGTTCATGTTTTTCAAATTTTTATTAATGCGGCACGACCTGAATTGACGGAGTTTGCACCAAGCATTCCCGAATTACAAGCCTTCAATGAAGAGCGCATGTCTAATTTTATCCAAGAAACAAAGGATGTGTCTGAAGGCAATACGCTTGTAGCCAATCGAGTGAAAGTGACGTCGGAAGTGAAATTAGGTTTTGCTGGGGAATGTCTGATTGAAATATCAAAAGACCCCTCAGTAGATTTGCTCGTTTTGGGCACTGCGGGTGATAAAAGTTGGTTTGACCGCTTGCTCGGCAGCGTGAGTGTTGAAGTGTCGCAAGGGGCGCATTGTCCTGTTTTACTTGTGCCGCAAAAGGCTGATTTCCAAGGGATTCACAATATTTTGTACGGGGCTTCTGAAGATTCTGCTAAGCCCAAAACCTTAAGAATTGCGGTGGATTGGGCGAAATACTTCAAGTCAAGTCTTCATTTTGTCCATGTTAATACGGAATCAAATGACGAATTAAAAGAACCAATGAGTCATTTTTTTAGCCATTATATTGAGCAATACGCTCCAAATATACCTCATAAGATAACGTCGGTCAAGGCGCAATCGGCGATGAAAGGCATTTGGAATTATAGCTCTAAAAACGATATAGATTTGGTTGTCGTCGTGTCGCATCACCGCGATTTCTGGGAAAAATTTAACCACCACAGCGTTTCAAAAGACCTTTCACTCCATACGCGGTTGCCAATATTGTATCTCTACAGTGATGCGAAACATCATCCGCCTGTATGAGTTTTATCATTGCTAAAAGCACCCCCTCAGTATAATTTTGTATTCTAAATCTATTGTTAGACAGTTGTACTTTTTTAAATTATTGTTCTTTCAATAGTATTATCAAAGACCTAAGGGGAAAAGAAAAAAGCGAATAAAGTATTCGCCATCTCGTAAAAGGAGTGTTTTAAATGTTGTTTGGGTGGGGTAAGCGGTCATCCGTGACCGCTTACTTTTTTTATAAATGATTTTAAACTGATACGATTGATTATAAGAAGACAAATGACATAATTACTGTTTTAGCATAATGCAAATGACTGATTTCGATGTCTGTAGAATTCATTATCTATCATTACTGAAAAATTTATAACGCTCTTAAAAGTTTAAAAAAATGAAGAATATTAAAAATATCGTCGTTCCAACCGACTTTTCTGCCACCTCCCGAAACGCCTATGTTTATGCGCACGTTTTGGCAGAAGCCTTTGATGCCGAGATCACCGTCCTTCATGTCAAGGAGCATTATTTACCAGCTTCTGAAATATCCATTCCGTCCGTTTCTATTTATGATGAAGTGCCGTTGAATGAAACGATGAAATCTTTCATCGAAAATGAAAACAGTGATACGCATGTGATGGTAAAAACCAAAGTGCAATCCAAAATAATCAAGGGCATTGCGATTGATGAAATCGTGCACTATTCAAAGCGTGACGATGTGGATTTAATCGTCATGGGAACGACTGGTTTACAGGATTTTGTCTCAAAAATCATTGGTACAGTCTCTCTTGATGTCGCCAACAAAGCACATTGTCCCGTTTTTCTTATACCACGCGATGCGACTTGGCAGCCTATTAATCGTATTCTGTTTGCTGCAAACTATGCTTCTACTATGCCTAAGACGGTACGTGAAATCACTGATTTTGCTGAATTATTGAATGCAAACATTCATTTTGTCC
>JANMJN010000303.1:0-21352 GCA_031371355.1 Saprospiraceae bacterium | reverse complement strand
CTTTATTAAGAACCATTTGGAGTGGCGTAAAGTATAAAGCTGGAACTCATAAAAGTAAGTGGGATGGTTTGGACGATCAGGGGCAGCCTGTTTCGGACAGCGTTTTTGAAATTAAGGTAATAACTTCTAATGTAAAATATGAGTGGGAAGGCGCATACATTGGCAATTCCTCTGCTGCCGGAAGCGGCGATACCCGTTTTCGGGTATTTGATTTTGATGGTATTCAAAATGTAATTGTTACAGGAAATGATGCATTTGTTGCCAGTGGATACGCCGAGGGTTGGCCATCTGAATTTAGATTCAATACGTTTTTTTTCGGTTGTATTTGGACTGTTCAACCATGAAGTAACAAGGTCATAGAGTTGATTTTTATCTGTGGATGATAGCGATACAAAGCGTTTCGCAGCGTCTAATGGTAATTCAAATTCAACTGTTTCCATGTATCAATATTTTAATTTAAAAATTAAATTTTTGACAAAAATAATCCTTTTTTATGAAAAATATTGAGGGGGTCGAAAAATGGAAAATCATTTTTTCCTAAACAATATGTTTTTAAAAAATTTGAATCGTACCATAAAAATGTTTTATTTTGGGTTTCATTTTTCCAATTAGTTCAATAAAACAAACAATATGATGGAAAATAAATCGATCATGCCCTTTGAGGGCAAAGGAATTAGAAAGGTTTGGCTAAATGAACAATGGTTTTTAGTGGTCAATGATGTTATCCAATTGCTGACTGACACGGAAGATGTAAAAAGTTACTGGAAAAACTTGACCCGCAAAGACGAAGAGCTTCGCAAAGGTAGGGGTACAATTTACACCCCCCTTGCTGTGGATACTGCGGGAGGTAAACAAAAAATGAATTGTGCGAATACAGAGGGGTTGCTCCGTATTATTATGTCCATAACCTCGCCAAAAGTAGAGCCTCTGAAATTGTGGTTGGCGCAAATTGGAAAAGAGCATATTGACGAAATTGAAAATCCTGAATTGGGTTTTGAACGCCTTCGACAAATATATAAAGCCAAAGGTTATCCCGACGATTGGATTGCTTTAAGGGGCAAAAGCCTTGAAATCAGGAAGGAATTGACCGATGAATGGAAAAATAGGGGGGTGACTGAAAACAAAGAATATTCGATTTTAACGGCTGAAATTGCCAAAGCAACTTTCGGTTTAACGCCTTCGGAACACGGCAAACTAAAGGGTTTAGAACGCCAAAACCTGCGTGACCACATGACGAATTTGGAGTTAATTTTTTCAGCTTTGGGTGAAGAATCAACCCGATTGATAGCCGTCAAAGACGATGCACAAGGTTTTAATGAAAACCGTGAATCGGCGATTGACGGCGGACAATTGGCAGGGAAATATCGCAAGGAATTGGAAGAACGAACAGGACAAAAGGTGGTGTCAAACCAGAATTTTTTGAACTTAAAAGGAAAAGAAGAGGAGAAAGAATTGCCTGAAAATACTGAGGGGGGTAATAATGAATAGTGGATAATTTTATAGTCCATTATAAAATTATCCATTATCCATTTTTACCTATTTAACAAATTGATTTTCAATATTTTAATAATAAAATAAAAATTGTAATGGCAACAACAGAATATTTTAAAGGTATTCCACAGATTAAATTTGAAGGACGCGAAACGGATAACCCTTTGGCGTTCAGATGGTATGACGAAAACCGGGTCGTGGCGGGTAAAACAATGAAAGAGCATTTGCGCTTTGCAGCGTGCTATTGGCACACTTTCTGCGGCACAGGAGGCGACCCGTTTGGCGCACCCACAAAGGATTTTCCTTGGAATCATGCCACAGATGCCGACAGTCGGATGTTAGCGAAGATGGACGCAGCATTCGAGTTTTTTACTAAAATCAATGCGCCTTATTGGTGTTTTCACGATATTGATATGATTGAAGATTCGGAAAACATCGCTGAATACGAAAGACGTATGGCGTTATTGACGGGCATTGCGAAGCAAAAACAAACTGAAACAGGCGTAAAACTCTTGTGGGGAACAGCTAATTTGTTCAGTCATCCACGTTATATGAATGGTGCGGCGACAAATCCTGACTTCGCGGTTGTTGCTCGTGCAGGTGTTCAGATCAAAAGTGCCATTGATGCAACGATTGCACTCGGCGGCGAAGGCTATACTTTTTGGGGCGGTCGTGAGGGCTATATGTCGTTGCTGAATACGGATATGAAGCGTGAACTCGACCACATGGCGCAATTTCTAACGGTTTCAAGGGATTATGCTCGTGCACAGGGCTTTAAGGGCAAGTTTTATATCGAGCCGAAGCCATGTGAGCCGTCGAAACATCAATACGATTACGATGCCGCTACGGTCATTGGTTTTTTGAATACTTATGGTTTGGCAGACGATTTTCAACTCAATTTAGAGGTCAATCATGCGACTTTGGCAGGGCATACGTTCCAACACGAGTTGCAAGTAGCCGTTGACAATAATATGTTGGGCTCAATGGATGCGAACCGTGGCGACTACCAAAACGGTTGGGATACAGACCAATTTCCAATCAATATCGGTGAGTTAACGGAGTCCATGCTTGTCATTTTGGAAGGCGGTGGCTTCAAAACGGGCGGTATTAATTTCGATGCAAAAACACGTCGCAACTCAACAGATTTAGAGGATATTTTCATTGCACATATCGGTGGCATGGATGCGTTTGCGCGTTCACTGGTCGTGGCGGATGCTGTTTTGACGAAGTCTCCTTATAAAAAAATACGTGCTGAACGCTATGCGTCATTCGATGCCGGCAATGGTGCGGCTTTTGAAAAAGGGAACTTAAAACTGGAAGACTTACACCGTATCGCTTCTGCAAGTGGTGAACCGACGCAACGCAGTGGTAAACAAGAGTGGTTGGAGAATATCATCAATGACTACATTTAATTAAAATAATTCATTTGGAGATGATAACTGAAAATGGGCGATATGTAATATATCGCTCATTTTCTTTTAAATGGCAGCTTTAAAATATTGAAATTGTTCTGTTTTGCAAAATTTTTAATAAGTTCTCGGAAACGTTTTCGTTGAATTATCCGAAAACTTCTATTGCTTAAAGTACATTTGTGCTTAAACCATAATTGAATCAAAATCATACAAAATGAAAAAAATACTAAACCTTTTAGTTGTTTTTGCTTTTTTTAACATCACTCTTTCAGCACAATCAAAAGTCGAAAAAGCCGTAGCTGCCGCCGTCGAAAACTTGCGTCAAGCGATGGTCAGTGGCGACAGAAATGCCTTATCAAATATTGCTACGGAAGAGTTGAGTTATGGACATTCAAGCGGTCTTCTCGAAGACAAAGCCAAATTTGTTGAGGCAATTGCAAGCGGAAAATCGAATTTTGAAAAAATTAACTTGACCGAACAGACCATTAAAGTGGTTGGCAAAACGGCAATCGTACGACATAATCTTTTTGCGGAAACAAATAATGCGGGAAGCGCACCCGGAACGGTGAAATTATCTATCCTCACTATTTGGCAAAAACAAGGTGGCAAGTGGAAACTCTTGGCTCGTCAAGCGGTTAAACTGCCTTAGTTCCTTGAAAAATGACCTTTTTCTCTATTAGTCTATCAGATTGATTATATACTGGAAGATATATTACCCAGTGAATCCTATCTTGTGTGCTAAAATTTTAATATTTAAAAGATCAAAAACGTATGAATTTATTTGATTTAACAGGCAAAACTGCCCTTGTAACAGGTTGCAAACGCGGTATCGGTATGGCAATGGCACAAGCCTTAGCAGAAGCAGGAGCGGATATTATTGGCGTTTCGGCAAGTTTGGAACTCGAAGGCAGCGACATCGAAAAAACTGTTTTAGGCATAGGTAGAAAATTTAAAGCTTATCAAGCCGATTTTGGCAACCGCGAAAGCCTTTATGCCTTCATTGAGCAGGTAAAAAAAGAGAACCCTGTTATTGATATTTTGGTAAATAACGCAGGTACAATCATGCGCAAACCAGCGGCTGAGCACCCAGACGAATATTGGGACACAGTCATTGAAATTAACCTAAATGCACAATTCATTCTGTCACGTGAGATAGGAAAAGAGATGGTACTGAGGGGGTCAGGAAAAGTCATTTTTACGGCTTCTTTGCTCACTTTTCAAGGCGGCATCACCGTTCCTGGCTATGCGGCATCAAAAGGTGCGATTGGCAGCTTGACTAAAGCTTTGGCAAATGAATGGGCCGCGAAAGGCGTGAATGTCAATGCGATTGCTCCCGGTTATATCGCTACGGACAACACCTCGGCTCTGCGTGCAGATGAAGTCCGTAACGCACAAATTTTAGCACGAATTCCTGCAGCACGTTGGGGTCAAACGGAAGATTTTAAAGGGGCAACCATCTTTTTAGCATCGAAAGCATCGGACTATGTGCATGGCACTATTTTGACCGTTGATGGCGGCTGGATGGGACGATAAATAATGATGAATGGTGAATAAAGAGAGATTTACGAAATTTATTAATTTTGTAAATCTTATACTTTTTTTTTCAACCAATTAATAATCAATAAATTAGGCTACTCGAATAACGAGTAACCAATAATAAATAACGAATATGCAAACAAGATATGAAAGTAGCCCAAACGAAGTCAAAACAATGACAACAGGGCAATTAAGAGAGAATTTCCTCATCGAAAACTGCATCATTGCAGGTCAATTGAATTTCGTTTATTCGCACTATGACCGTATGATTATTGGCGGTGCGATGCCAAATACTGAGGGGTTGACGCTTGGCAATTATGAGCAACTAAAAGCGGATTATTTCCTTGAACGCCGTGAAATGGGCATCATCAATGTCGGTGGTGATGGTACGATAACAGCCGATGGAAAAACCTATAATGTGAGCCGTTTAGATTGTGTTTACCTTGGAAAAGGCACTAAAAACGTTGTTTTTTCAAGTAATGATGCAACTAATGCCGCAAAATTTTACATCCTTTCAGCACCTGCACACCACGATTATCCGAATAAATTTATGCCCAAAGAAGATGCCTCGCCTATGACAATTGGCAGCGCAGAAACGGCAAATCATAGAACAGTTTACAAATACATTCATGCCGATGGCATCAAAAGTTGCCAATTGGTGATGGGTTTAACAACGTTGCACACAGGCAGTGTTTGGAACACAATGCCTTCGCACGTACACGACCGCCGCATGGAGGCTTATTTCTTTTTTGATGTGCCGAACGATCAAGCTGTTGTCCATTTTATGGGTCAACCGCAAGAGACACGCCACATTTTTATGGCAAATCATCAAGCCGTTATTTCGCCGCCATGGTCAATTCACTCAGGGTGTGGCACGACGAATTATGGCTTTATTTGGGGCATGGCGGGGGAAAATTTCAACTATACTGATATGGATGTTGTGCAAATTAATGCGTTGAGATAATATAAAAATGTCGGGCTCAAGGTCGGGGAGGCTTCAAACCTCCCCGACCTTAAACGCTGATTCTAAGTTTATAAACAATTGGGAATGAATCTTTTAAATAAAAAATACGCTGTTGAAAATCTGAATATTGATGCGGCACAATTTGACTTGCCAGAGCGTGTTTTACAGTTCGGAACAGGCGTTTTACTGAGGGGTCTGCCTGACTACTTAATTGACAAAGCGAACAAACAAAGCGTGTTCAACGGGCGTATCGTTGTTGTTAAAACGACGAGCTCTGATTCTTCGGATTTTGACAAACAAGATGGTGTATTTACCATCAATGAGCGTGGTTTTTCGAATGGTGAAACAATCAATCGAACAACTGTTCTTACAGCTATCAGCCGAGTGGTGAATGCAACGGACGAGTGGGCGACGATTTTGGCTTGTGCCGAAAACCCTGATTTGGAGGTCATTATTTCAAACACAACCGAAGCGGGTGTGGTATATGTCGAAGAGGACATTTTTGCAATGCCGCCGAAGTCATTTCCTGCAAAATTGGCGGCTTTTCTGTACAAAAGATACGAAATTGTGGGTGGAAAAGGTGGTGGCTTGGTCATTGTACCCACAGAATTATTGGTCAACAATGGCGATATACTGAGGGGTATGGTTGAACGTCATGTTGAACGGCTTGGACTCGAAAAAGGCTTTTCTGAATGGTTGAAAGCGTCATGTCATTTTTGCAATTCCTTGGTTGACCGCATCGTACCTGGCTCTACGCCAAAGGCAGAAAAAGCGGAATTGGAGGAAAAATTAGGCTATACTGACAATTTAATGATAAATGCAGAGCCCTTTTTGCTGTGGGCAATTGAAGGCAATGATGTTGTTAAACAGAAACTGTCGTTTTCGCAAACAGACAATCGGGCAGTCATTACACCTGATATTACCCAATTTCGGGAGCAAAAATTGCGCTTATTGAATGGTGGTCATTCGATTTCAGTGCCTTTGGCATATCTCTCTGGTTTGAGGACGGTTGTTGAGATGATGAACGATGATGTTATGGGCAATTTTGTTGAAAATGTGGTGTTAAAAGAAATTTTACCAACCCTCGATTTTGATGCAACAGACTTCGCCAATGCTGTTTTAGATCGTTTCAAAAACCCTTTTATTGAGCATAAACTATTGAGTATTACAGTACAATGCTCTGCAAAAATGAATATGCGTAATGGAGCAACATTTGGGCGTTATTTGCAAAAATTTGGCAATTTACCTGAACTTATGTGCAAGGGTTTCGCCGCTTATTTGCTGTTCACAAGACCTGTAAAAGAGGAAAATGGGCAGTTTTTTGGGCATGTCATTGCGAGGAAAGAAGCAACTGAGGTGGGCGATTTTTATCCGATTCAAGACGACCATGCTGCTTTTTTTCATAAAGTTTGGTCAAAAACAGACGAATTGGATTTATCAAGCCTCTGTGATTTTGTTGAAGAAGTGATTTCAAATGACGCTATTTTCGATAAAACCCTAAGGGATATATCCGTTTTTGTACCTAAAATTGCTGACTTGATGTTTGAAATGACAAATAATACAGTCCCAAATTAGTGGGTTTGGGGTTCAATAATTCAATAATTTCTAGTTCAATAATTCCAGTTATGTTAAATACTATAGATTCTACAACCCGTAATGGTGCTAAAAAACAGAGTTTCTTAAACGAAGACTTCTTGTTGCACTCTGAAACAGCACGTCAGCTTTACCATGATTATGCAAAGCAGATGCCTATCATTGACTATCACAACCATTTGCCGCCCAACGAAATTGTAGGCGACAAGCAGTTTGAGAATATATCTAAAGCATGGCTGTACGGCGACCATTACAAATGGCGTGCGATGTGGACCTGCGGTGTCAATGAACGCTTTATCACTGGAGATGCTACGGATTTTCAGAAATTTGAAAAATGGGGCGCAACCGTACCTTACACAATGCGCAACCCCTTGTATCATTGGACACATTTGGAATTGCAACGCTATTTTGACGAATACAGAGTGTTGAACTCGGAAACAGCCGCCGATATTTTTCACATTACCAGTGAGAAATTGAATACCCCTCAGTACACCGTCCAAAATTTGTTGCGCAAGATGAATGTTGAGGTCACTTGCACGACCGATGATCCTGCGGACAGCTTAGAACATCATCAGCTATTTGATGCCACAAAAGCGGGCTTTAAGATGTTGCCTGCCTTCCGTCCAGATAAATATATTTTGATTGACAATCCAAATTTCGCTCAATTCATTACAAAATTAGGCGAAGTTGTAGGCTTTGAACTCAATAGTTTCGATGATTTACTGAGGGGTTTGCGCCAACGTGCCGACTTCTTTACAACACTCGGTTGCCAACTTTGCGACCATGGTTTAGAACAACTCTATGCAGAAGATTTCACGGATGCGGCAGCCAACGCTGTTTATAAAAAAGCTTTAGTAGGTGAAAAATTGACCGAGAAAGAGGCTTTATTATATAAATCTGCTATTTTGCATCATCTTGGCGAAATGTATCATACGCTTGGTTGGACACAACAATTCCATCTGGGTGCTTTGCGGAATGTCAATCGCCGTATGTTGTCTCAAATTGGTCCTGATACAGGTTGGGATTCGATTGGGGATTTTAAACAAGCCGTTGCCTTGGGCAAATTTCTAGGCAATTTGGAGGATAATAACCGTTTGGCAAAAACAATTATTTACAACCTCAATCCTGCCGACAATGAAATTTTTGGATCGATGATAGGCAATTTCAACGATGGTACGATTGCAGGAAAAGTACAATGGGGCAGCGGTTGGTGGTTTTTAGACCAAAAAGATGGTATGACAAAACAAATAAATGCCTTGTCGAATATGGGTATTTTGAGTCAATTTGTTGGTATGTTGACCGATTCACGGTCGTTTTTGTCGTTCCCACGGCATGAATATTTCCGGCGTTTGTTGTGCAATATTTTTGGCGAAGATGTCGAAAATGGTGAATTACCAAACGATATTGCTTGGTTGGGTAAGTTGGTGCAGGATATTTGTTATTATAATGCGAAGAATTATTTTAATTTTTAAAACCATTTTAAAAGAAAAATGGCTTTAAATTGACTTTTAGTCAGCAAAAATATCGTCAACCGATAGTTCAATACCTGTTGCTGGGTCTTTAAACAGCCCTGATGAAAAAGATGAAACATGCCCATTGGATGCAATAATTAAAATCATTTGGACAGCTGGCATAATAATCCATGTTGATTTGACACCCGAGGGGAAATAGATTTTATTGTTCTTATCAGTTAGGTCAGTTAAGGCTTGTCGTGGCGATAAAATTTCAATTGCAGTCAATGGAGGGGCTGTCATACGAATTTCGTCATTGTCCCAATCAATATTCAGTTTGGGAAAAACAGCAATATCGGGAACAGCTTTACCAGTAGGCAATTCCAAGTCAACGGCTGTTAGAATATCGTATTCTTTATCATACGCTACATCTAAAAGTCGTGCAATACGTGTTTGTAATTTTCCATGATTTCTACTGGGCATACGGTGAAAAGAATTAAATTCAAATTCCGTTACTTCGGTCTCGAATTGATTTTCAAACATGATTTTTTCTATTTAATGGACAATGTTAGAATGAAAAGTATAAATTTTTATCCAAAGTTAAACATATTTTTTCAAAATATTCAATGAAAATCATCTGTCTCGGTGAAATCATGTTGCGTTTAAGCACACATAATCAGGAAAGAATACTTCAAACACGACAGTTGGAGGTGCAATTTGGTGGTTCTGAGGCAAATGTCGCTGTTTCACTCGCGCAATGGGGTGCAAAGGCATCTTTTATTACGCGGGTTCCTGCAACCGAATTGGGGGAAGCGGCACTGTCAGAAGTGCGGCGTTACAAAGTCGAAACAGACCTTTCTGTCATGGGTGGTGAACGGTTGGGGCTCTATTTTTTAGAGCCTGGTACGGGTAATCGTCCTTCAAAAGTCATTTATGACCGCTCCAATTCGGGTATGGCAACGCTTGAACGAGGTATGATAGATTGGGACAAAGTGCTTGAAAATGCCTCTTGGCTTCATTGGTCGGGCATCACACCAGCGATTTCGCAGAAAGCAGCCGATGCGACTTTGGAGGCTATCGAAGCGGCACAACGGCGTGGTTTGATGGTATCTTGCGACTTGAATTATCGCCGCAACCTTTGGACTTATGGCAAACATCCTTCTGACATTATGCCACAATTACTGAGGGGGTGTAATGTATTACTGGGCGATGGCGATGCAATAAGCACTTGTTTTGGTATCGAAGGCGCTGATTATCAAGACGTTATAATGAAAACATTTTCTGATTTTCCGAAATTAAAATACATCGCTATGACGGCACGGCGGGCATTTCATGCCACGCACAATGCCTATAAAGGCTTTTTGCACGACGGCAAAACGATGTATGAATCGAGGGAATATGATATTCCAGACATCAATGACCGCATCGGCACAGGCGATGCTTTTATGGCTGGTTTGATTTTTCAATTGGCTAAAGATGCCCCCCCTCAGTATGCGACGGATTTTGCGGCAGCCGCCGCAGCCTTGAAACATACAATACAAGGTGATTTTAATTTGGTCAGTGTCGCAGAGGTTGAGTCATTGATGCACGGCAATACAGGCGGTCGAGTTAGCCGTTAAATGAAAAATGAAATCTATCCTTTCATAAGATTTCATAAACGTGCTTTTGGATTTTTTCACATATGCGCGATAAAGGCAAATCGTTGGTATCGTGTCCAAAAGGTTCTTCAATTTCTTCGGCGATGAGTTCCATACTCGCTAAAACATAGAAAATGAAGCAAACAATCGGCACAACGTAGTAGCCCAAACTGAAAACATAGCCGATAGGCAACGTCATAATGTAAAAAAAGATGAATTTTTTTAAGAAAAGACTGTAAGAATAAGGAATAGGTGTGTTGCGAATACGTTCACAACCACCACATATATCGGTAAAAGAGGTGAGTTCTGGGTTCAAAAAAAGGAGTTGTTCGCCTGAAATGTCACCACTTTTGTAAAGTTCATTGATTTTTTGAAATAAAGCTGCTCCGACTTGGTTAGGTACGTGTTTGGATGTATCAACGGGCATTTTTTTGTTCACGTCCACATCGAACAATTCTATTCGCGTTTCTTCGCTACGCAAATGGTCGCGAAGTGCAGCAGAATAAGCGGAAATTGTGGTTTTGAAAAACAGCCGGTCGGCATCAGAATCCAAAATTGGAGATAGTTTTAATGCCAAATTGCGGCTATTATTGACTAATGAACCCCAGAGTTTGCGTCCTTCCCACCATCGGTCATAGGCTGTATTGGTGCGAAAAACAAGCAGCATGGATAGTACGAGACTCAACAAACTGTGTATGAGTGTGATGTTTTTAGCATAGCTGTCCTTTGTAAGGTCTAAAACGTCCAGTTCGATATAGGCGATGATTGCTGAATAAACAGCTAAAGCGCACAGCAAAGGGAACAACCGCCGGAAAGTATCGGCTTTCGGGAAACGGAAAATAAAGGTGAACCAGTCTTTAGGATTGTAAGCTATCATTCTTTTATTGACTAATCTTTATTGGTTATTTATCAGAATACTGAGGGGTCTATTTCTAATTTCATAAATATAAAAATCAAATAGTTATCAAAGATAGTAATATTTCAATTATTAAAAATCAATTAAAATGAGTAAGAAAGTAGTAACGCTCGGCGAAATTATGATGCGTTTATCAACGCCCGATTACAAACGATTTGAACAGTCAAACAGTTTTGATGTCACTTACGGCGGTGGCGAGGCGAATGTTGCAGCAGCAATATGCAATTATGGCGAGCAAGGGGTTTTCGTTACGAAAGTACCCAAAGATGCTTTGGGGCAATCGGCTATCAATCACTTACGTCGCTATGGTGTTGATACACAATTCATTGCACGCGGTGGTGACCGTATCGGCATTTATTTTTTGGAAACAGGGGCAGCCATGCGCGCCAGTAAAGTGATTTATGACCGTGCGGGTGCAGCGATTGCAGATGTGGATGCTAGCGAATTTGATTTTGATAAAATCTTTGAAGGTGCGGATTGGTTTCATACAACAGGTATCACACCTGCATTGAGCGACAAAGCAGCCGCTTTGACTTTGGCAGCTTTGAAAGCAGCAAAAGCCAAAGGCATCACAACAAGTATTGACTTGAATTATCGCAAAAAACTTTGGAGCAAAGCCAAAGCTCAAGAAGTTATGACTGAGCTTTGCAAATATGTGGACGTGTGTATCGGCAACGAAGAAGATGCTGAAACGACATTGGGCTTCAAATCCGAAGGTACCGATATCGAAAAAGGTGAATTGAATTTGGATGGTTACAAAAGCGTTTTCAAGCAAATGAAAGCCAAATTTGGCTTCAAATACATCGCTTCGACGCTTCGTGAAAGCCACAGTGCTTCGGACAATGGATGGAGTGCTTTGGTGTATGATGGCACTGAATTTTATCATACGAAGCATTACGAAGTCCGCATTATTGACCGTGTGGGCAGTGGTGACAGCTTCGCAAGCGGCTTCATTTATGGCTTGGTAACGGGTAAATCAATGCCTGATGCCGCTGAATTTGGCGTTGCAGCAAGTGCTTTGAAACACACCATTCCGGGCGACTTGAACCATGTAACAGTTGATGAGGTAATGCAACTTGTGAAAGGTGACGGTAGCGGACGTGTGCAACGCTGATTTAATGTAAAATGATGATTAACGAATGTAAAATGTAAAAGTAGTAAATACGAATATACACACTTTTACATTTTACATTCGTTAATCTGCATTTTACATTCCCTACTGAGGGGTGCATTTTTCTCAGTATGTCAGATTTAGTAAATTTTAAAAATTTACTAAATCTTTATTAATCAATATGTTACAAATAATTTTTCAAAAAAATGATAGTAGATACAATAGGTAACGCATCAAAATATTTCAGCGTGCATCCCTTGTTTGAAAAAGCTTTTGCTTACATCAATCAAACGGACTTGGAGAATACTGAGGGGCGGTTTGAAATTGATGGTGACAATCTGAAGGCTATTTATTCCAACAAAGAAGGTATGACGGCGGAGCAATCTACGGCTAAATTTGAATGTCATAATCGCAATATTGATATTCAGTTGTGCATCAATGGCGTAGAAACAATCGGTTGGAAGCCACGCGAGAAATGTATTTCGCCGAAAGGTGAGTATAATCCAGAAAAAGATGTGCAGTTTTACAACGATGCACCAGATATGTTTTTTCAGTTGACAGATGGACAATTCGCCATTTTCTTTCCAGAAGATGTCCATGCACCAATGATTGGTGAAGGCAGTATCAAAAAATTAGTGATTAAAGTAAAAATCTAAACCCTAAATCCCCAGAGAGGACTTTTTACACGTTACAAAGTCCCCTGTGGGGTTTAGGGGATAAAAATTAAAAAATTATGAGCAATATAAGTAAAGTAACAAATGCTATCCTTGCGCAAGGTGTTTTGCCTTTGTACTTCAATGCCGATGAAGCGGTCAGTGTTGACATCTTGAGAGCGATATATCGGGCGGGCATCAAAGCGGTTGAATATACCAATCGTGGCGAAGCGGCTTTGAAAAATTTTCATAAATTGGTCGAAGTGCGGGATGCTGAAATGCCCGATATGCTTTTAGGCATCGGTACGATTAAAAATTTGGCGCAAGCAGAAAGCTATATGGCTGCGGGTGCGGATTTTTTGGTAAGTCCGGGTTTTGTGTTAGAAGTTGCTGAATATGCCGTTGCCAATGGTATTCTTTACGGACCGGGTTGTATGACACCGTCGGAAATCATTGCGGCTGAAAATGCGGGTATCAAATTCATCAAATTGTTCCCTGGCGATATGCTGGGACCTAAATTTGTGAGTGGCATTAAAGCAATTTTCCCGAATTTGTCCTTTATGGTAACTGGTGGTGTTGACACGACCCGTGAAAGTATCAGTAGCTGGTTTACAGCAGGCGTAAAAGCGGTGGGTATGGGCAGCAATTTGGTCAGTAAAAAGCGCATGGACGAAAAAGATTATGCAGGTATTGAGGCGACTACTAAAGAAGTTTTGGCTTTGATTCAGACGATAAAGTAATAAAATACTGAGGGGTATATTAGAAGAACACAATTTTTTGAATTTAGAAAAACTCAACTAAACAATGAATGAACAAATCGGAAAGTATCGCTGGACAATCTGCGGCTTACTTTTTTTCGCCACCACTATCAACTACCTTGACAGAGCCGTTATCGGCTTAGTCAAAGAGTATTTGGACACTGAATTTAAGTGGACAAAGACGGATTATGCCAATATCACAGTTGCTTTCCAGCTCGCTTATGCGATAGGTATGATGGGCGCAGGGCGGTTGATTGATGCTTTGGGTACTAAATTAGGTTACGCAATTTCCTTGTTTACATGGAGTATTGCGGCGATGGGACATGCCTTGGTAGGTAACACCGCAGGCTTTTATGTAGCAAGAGCCGCTTTGGGTTTAAGCGAATCCGGTAACTTTCCAGCAGCAATTAAAACAACTGCCGAATGGTTTCCCAAAAAAGAACGCGCTCTGGCAACAGGGATTTTCAATTCGGGTACAAATGTCGGAGCAATTTTAGCACCGCTGTCCGTACCGTTTATTGCGGATAACTATGGTTGGCGTTGGACATTCATTATTACGGGTGCCGTTGGGCTCATTTGGTTGATTTTTTGGTATTTTATGTATGAAATCCCTACAAAACATAAGAAATTATTTCAACCAGAATTCGACTACATCCACAGCGACAGAGATGAAGATATTGCTGTTGATGCCCCAACAGATAGAGTCAGTTGGGTTCGACTGTTGGCATTCAAACAAACATGGGCTTTTGCTTTAGGCAAGTTTTTGACCGATGGTGTTTGGTGGTTCTATCTGTTTTGGTTGCCCGACTTCTTGAAAGAGCAATATCAATTGACCAAAACAGACCTTTCTTTACCGATTGCGCTTGTTTATACCATTGCAACAGTAGGCAGTATTTTCGGCGGCTGGTTGCCCATGTATTTTATCAAGCAAGGTTGGGCTGTTTTCAAGGCACGCAAAACAGCCATGCTTATTTATGCTTGCTGCGCCTTACCTGTGGTATTTGCACAAATAACGGGGACATTGAGTATGTGGTATCCAATCCTTTTTATCGGTTTTGCTTGCGCAGCACATCAAGCGTGGAGTGCAAATATTTTTACAACTGTCAGCGATATGTTTCCAAAAAGGACAGTCGGGTCGGTCACTGGTATTGGTGGTTTTGCAGGTGGTATCGGCGGTATTATTGTTACTAAAATAGCAGGTTACTTGTTTGACTATTACAAAGGCTTAGGCAACATCGAAACAGGCTATTATATCATGTTCATCACATGTGGGAGCTTGTATTTAGTTGCTTGGTTTGTTATGCACCTGTTGGTGCCTAAAATGGAAAAAGTTAACATTTAATTGCCTATTGTTGATATTCAATCAACAACAGACATTGAAAAATATTTGGTTTTATTTGGTTAGGTTAAATCGCTGCATCAGAAATGATGCAGCGATTTTTTTTATTCCATCATATCAGGATTAGGGATAAAATTCAAGAACGCATTGAAGTCCTTTGCATAACGTTCCGCATCTAATTGATATAAAAAAGCTCCTTTTTTTGAGAAACCCTTTTGTTTTTCCTTCAATTTGACCAACAGTTTGGTCGAAAGGATTTTACGACTAAAATTCCTTTTGTCAATCTTAACACCAAAAATGGCTTCATACAGATTTTGCAACTGTGGCAAAGTAAACTTTTCTGGCAGGAGTTCAAAACCAATCGGATGGAAAGCAGCTTTGTATTTCAGCCGTTCTTTAGCACTTTCGACCATGTCGAGGTGGTCGAAAAGCAACTCGGGTAAGTCCCGAACGGGAAACCAAGCAGCATCAAACGCATGGTTAATTTTATCCTCATAATTAGGCACATTAATCAGCGCAAAATAAGCTACCGAAACCGTGCGCTCGATAGGGTCGCGCAAAGGGTCGCCAAAAGCCCCTAATTGCTCAAGATATACGTCATCAAGACCTATAAGTTCGTGGACAATGCGTTGCGCCGCGCCTTCAAGCGTCTCGTTTGGACTTAGCCACCCACCCATAAGTGACCATGTATCATGGTCGGTTTCGACACCACGCTTGACGAGTAGTAGCTTTAAATCAGTACCATCAAAGCCAAAAATGATGGAATCTAAAGCGATAAGGCACTTCGTTTGAAGGCGGTACTGTTCTAAAAAGTTGATTTTCATTGACTTAAATCTATTAAATACTGATGGGGAAAAATTGGATTTTCGTTATATTCACAAAAATAGCTTAAAATATTTGATAGTAAATTTTTGTTAGCCAAAATGTAAATGTCATATTTACATTTTCATTTTCTAAAAACAATTTTTATCAACTAACGCAACAACAGAACGAAATGCAATCATCAAGTCTCCACATGCTGGATTACGTCGTTTTTCTCTTCTATTTCATTATGGTCGCTGGCTACGGCTATTGGATTTACAACAAAAAAAAGAAAGCAGAAACAACTTCTGCTGACTACTTCCTCGCTGAAGGCTCACTGACGTGGTGGGCAATTGGCGCTTCACTCATTGCTTCCAATATCTCTGCTGAGCAAATGATTGGTATGTCAGGCAATGGATTTATCCTCGGTTTAGCTATTTCAACATACGAATGGATGGCGGCAGCAACGCTGATGATAGTCGCCATTTTCTTTATGCCGATTTATCTGAAAAACCACATTTTCACGATGCCGCAGTTTTTGAAGCAACGGTACAACGACCGCGTGGCTATGATTATGGCTGTTTTCTGGTTATTGCTCTACGTTGTGGTCAATTTGACCTCCATTTTGTATCTCGGTGCTTTGGCAGTCACAACTATTTCAGGCATTAACTTTACGGTTTGTATGATCGGTTTGTCCGTTTTTGCCGTCATCATCACCTTAGGCGGTATGAAGGTTATTGGATATACCGATGTTATTCAAGTTTTCTTTTTGATATTGGGCGGTTTGGCAACAACGTATTTGGCTATCAATATGGTGTCAGCGAAGTTCGGTACAACAGGTGTCTTCAATGGCTTAAGCATTATGATGGAAAAAACGCCCGACCATTTTCACATGATTTTCAATAAATCAGACAAACATTTCATGTCTTTACCAGGCTTAACAGTCCTCATTGGTGGTATGTGGATTACGAATTTGAACTATTGGGGTTGCAATCAATACATCACACAACGTGCGCTTGGTGCTGATTTGCCGACGGCTCGAAACGGTATTTTGTTCGCTGCCTTTTTGAAATTATTGATGCCTGTCATCGTCGTTCTCCCTGGTATTGCCGCTTATGTATTGCACCAAAGTGGCGATTTTCAAACAGAAATGCTTGGAAAAGATGGCACTTTGTCTCAAGACAACGCCTACCCTGTCCTACTCAATTTACTCGCACCGGGTCTCAAAGGTTTGGCATTTGCCGCTTTGACTGCTGCAATTGTGGCATCGTTGGCAGGTAAAATCAACTCGATTTCAACCATTTTTACGCTTGATATTTACAAAAACCACATCAAAAAAGATGCAACGGAACGTGAGCTTGTTCGCATGGGTCGTTATGCCATTTGGACTGCTATGATTATCGGCATCGTCATCGCACCATTTATGGGGATTGACAAAAAAGGCGGTTTCGAATTCATTCAAGAATATACAGGCTTTGTCTCGCCAGGGGTATTTGCCATGTTTATTTTTGGCTTTTTCTGGAAAAGGACAACGTCAAACGCCGCTATGTTTGCTATTGTCGGAGGCTTTTTATTGTCTATTTTCTTCAAATTCCTGCCCGGCATGATGGACTTGTCTTTCCTCAATCCGATGGGTTTTGCCGTAGCAAATGAGCAAGGTGTTTTTGAAATACCGTTCCTCGACCGGATGGGTTTCGTATTCATCATCATTGTCGTCGCTATGGTTGGTCTCACAATAGCTGATGCGTCATCAAAAGACACAAATAAGGGCTTAGCAATTGATGCTTCGATGTTCAAAGTATCTAATGGTTTTGCCGTTGGTGCGCTACTCGTTTTGGGTATTTTGGTCGCTCTTTATACTTCCTTCTGGTAGTCTTTATTGACCAATTAAAGACAAACGCCTTTGTATCACATTGAATACAAAGGCGTTTTCTTTTTAATACTGAGGGGGTATCTCAAAATTTTGAAACTAAACATTTTCCACTACAATCGTCTTACAATTGACCCATTCTTTAAGCCCCACCTCCGACAACTCACGTCCATAGCCCGATTTTTTGACACCGCCAAATGGCAAACGCGAATCGGAACGAACTAAGGTATTGACAAAAACATTTCCCACCTCAAGTTCTCTCGCCATCCGATAAGCCAGCTCAAGGTCCCTCGTCCATATCGAAGCGTCTAAACCGTAACGATGATTATTGGCTAACGCGAGTGCTTCCACTTCATCTTTTGCTGAGATTACGGCTGCAACAGGTCCGAAAAGTTCTTCATCAAAAGCACTCATACCTACTTTAACATCAGTCAATAGGGTCGGCATAAAGAAACAGTTATCCGTTTCGTTGCCAAAAACAAGGTTTGCACCGTCTCGAATACTACTCAATACTTGATTTTCTAATTTTTCAACCAAATCCAAACGTGCCAATGGACCCATTTGGTTTCTTTGATCAAAAGGGTCGCCTTGCCGAAGGTTCTGAATATTTTCTTGAAATTTTTCTAGAAACACATCACGAACAGCATCTACAACGATGAAACGCTTGGCACTATTACAGGCTTGTCCCGCATTGAGCATGCGTGATTGAGTAGCGATTAGGGCTGCTTTTTCAATATCGGCATCTGCCAAAACAATAAAAGCATCAGAGCCACCCAACTCCAAGACTGTCTTTTTGATATGCTTTCCCGCAATAGCAGCGACTTGCGACCCCGCATATTCACTGCCTGTCAACGTGACACCTTGAACAATATCCGCTGCAATAAGCCTTTCTACTGTTGAGGAACGAAATCCCGATTCTTTCGGGGAGGGGGTATCAATAACAACGGATTGAAAAACACCCTCTGGAAAACCCGCTTCGAGGAACACTTTTTCAATCGCTTCGGCACAGCCAAAAACATTGGGTGCATGTTTCAAAATCGTCACATTTCCTGCCATAATCGTCGGCGCGGCATAACGAAACACTTGCCAAAATGGAAAATTCCAAGGCATAATAGCTAATATGCAGCCGATTGGGTCGAAACCGACAAGACTTCGATGCGCTTCTGTCACTACGATTTGGTCTTGTAGCAACCCCTCAGTATGATCGGCAAAATAGGCGATATGCGCTGCTGACTTAGTGACTTCTGAACGGGCTTCAGTGATAATTTTACCCATTTCAGTCGTTATCAATCCAGCAAATAATTCATTGTCGCGCTTCAAAATATCTGCTAGGCGGTGCATCAATTCTGCTCGATGTTTAAACGGGGTTTTACGCCAATGGCGATAAGCTGATGCTGAAGTATCTAATTTCCTCTGCAATTGAGCATCCGTCAAACAGGCGTACTCGCCCACAACGGAATGGTCGAATGGATTAATACTTTTAAACATAGTGGTGATTTTGGTTAGGATTTTTTTAAATAATAATTCAGTTTTGGGCGCAAAGATACTGAAGCAGATAGGATTATCAATGATCCCGTTATTGAATAGGGAATATCAAAACGATTGGGAATATCAGAGTTAAAAAACAAAAAGCGGTTTAGGAACCTCAAATTCCCTAAACCGCTTCTCATCTTTTTATATGCAATTGAAAATAGTTTGCCAAAAAGTATTGTAACAACAAACAGATTTTCAACTCTTTGAATGATCCATTAAGTATAAGATACAATCTATTGTCGAATAACTCTAAAACCAGGTCCGCCAGGTCCACCGCCATTGCGTTTCATCATTTCATCACGCTTAACTTTGAACTCTTCTTCTGTGATTTTATCGCCTTTTGACGGCGCTTTTATAGCGTTATCTTTAACCTTTTTCAAGTCAATTTTTTTGGCAAACAACACAATTTCTCCTTGATTAATATCGGCTTCGAGTATCATACCAGGCAATGACCCAAAATTTTGTGGTCCCGCAGCCAAAGGCAAATCCATTGTAAACCAAGCGACAATTTCTTGTTTGCGAGCCGTATCATTGAGCGTTGCTTGCGTACACTCATAACCCATCACTTTTTTCGTTTCAGTACCCAATTTCCAAGCAGGTTGCTTCATATCCGTTTCAATGAGGTATTTTTTATCCATCATATCGCGCTGTTCGATGCGTTTGTTGGTGGCATAGTTGCGATAAATTTCAACGTTTGGACGACGAAAACGCATCCGCACAGCACCGCCGTCGGAGCTCATTTCATCGTCTTCTTCCTCTTCAATGGCTTTGTAAATACACTCATCGCCCCGAAAAACGAGCTGCATGTTGTTGCTCCGAAACTCTGGAACACGTGCTTTCATCTCCTCGTTCTGAATGCGACGATGTAAATTCATTTTTTCTTCAAACGTAATGACCCCCTCAGTATTTTGCCCAAAAACCGACAAAATGGAGAGTAAACAGGTACTTAAAATCAGAATTTTTTTCATTTTTTATAAAATTATTTTTTTGATTAATGATAATTGAGCCACGAATTTAAGGATTTTACGAATTGCAGGATTATGTCGTAATTCGTAAATTAGTAAATTCCGTAAATTCCTGGTTCAAAAATACAACCCTAAACGCTCAAACAAGTTAAATAGCCTTGAAACAAGGTTAATAAAGGTTAAGAATCACACATTTCTCAATCGGTTGCACTTAAATTTGCTGTTAATGAAACGTTTTAATAGACATGGACTCATCGCGCTCATCGTCAGCAGCCTCGCACTACTCATCGTCTTTCAAGTCTTTTGGATAAAAAAAGTCTATGACGAGCAGTTTGTTGTGCTAAAAAAAGACCTTGACCACACCTTTCGCTCAACCGTCATGGCGATGCAAGACTCTATGATTCAAAGTAGTTTTGGCGATTTGCCCAAAGCGCAAGGCGATTCTATGCGTTTTGATAGACCGGACAAAACGCAACCGTTTTCGACTACTTTCCAACGGTCTGAAAATTTTCAAAGTTTTGAAATCCATGAAAATCAAGACAAAAATGCTCGAAATTCAGATATTTCTAAGCAAAACAAAATCAGTTTCACGCAAAAAGACGGTGTCAAAATAACCGTTGCTTCTGATAGTTTAAGCGGTCGAGAGTTGGCGCGTATTGTCACAAGAGCTTATTTCAACAAGCCAGTTTCGGATAGTATTTCCAAAAATCAGGCGATCAATTTCTTAGGTTATCGCGCTGATTCCCTCCTTACACGCGTCTATTTTAGACAAGGCGACAGTGTTCGATTGTCTGTAAGAAAACAAAATATCAAAGAAACCGCCCATAATTTTGCTTTTCCGGATTCAACACAACGCCATAGAACATTCGGCAAAGCACAAATTACCGTCAACAAAAGGTTGAACGCAAAAGACACAGCCATTTTTATTAACCTCAACCTCGATTCTTTGCGGATTGAAGACATTGCCACACATTATTGGCTGGCTTTGTCGAATCAAAAAATTGACATTCCGTTTCGCATTCGACGTTTGCACCAAAGCCAAGTGCCTTCTTTTTCGCCTTTCAATCGAGATACGCCTTCTGATAAAAAAGATGACACATTGCGGACAAACCCCGTTTTTGCAGGTATGCCGAAGTTCAATGTTTATATGGCACAATTCCCTGAATATCAAGCCTTTTTGTTTCGCAAAACATTGCCACAACTCTTTTTTTCGATGCTTTTGTTAGGCATAACAACCTTAGCGTTTTGGTTGGTTTACAGAAGTTTACGGCAACAAGAGCGTTTGACGGCTTTGAAAAACGACTTTATCAGCAACATCACAC
>JANMJN010000076.1:0-4748 GCA_031371355.1 Saprospiraceae bacterium | reverse complement strand
TTGAAATCGGACTATAAGTTTATGAAAACAAAAGAACATAAATATCTAAATAATAAGATTCCAAGGTCGAAACATGACATTACTCGCTTGTTTTTACAGAAAATCATAATATCATAGGCATTTTAGATTTGGGCTTTATGATAAGAAAATAGATCTATTTCAAAGCCCATATCTGAATCATCCAAGTAAATTGAAAATCTGATTTTCAATTTACTTGGTTAATCACTTCCTTCGGGCAAATAGTTTGTCGGAGAAAATAGTCTGCGTATTTGTCCTTTGCTATTTTTTAGAAAGGAAATTGCCTTTATAAGATTAGAAATAGTTACTGCATATTTTGATACCCGACAGTATCAAAAGTTATTGAAGCCTCTCTTTGTATCTTTTTCGTAGTTTTGCACGTTTTAAAAAAAATCAGAATAATCCTTTTGATAAAAATATGACTATCAAGATTTTATGAAAAAAATACTAACACTCTTTTCATTTTTCGCTATTCACTTTTCTCTGTTTGCTCAAAATTCAGCGACTATTTTTGGTACTGTTACTGAGGGGGGTACAAATACACCTATTGAATTTGCCATTGTTTTCATCAAAGAAACAAACCGCAATTTGGAAACCAATGCAGCAGGTGAATACTCCATAAAAGTACCCGCAGGGCGTGCAGTGACCCTTCAAATCAGCCGCGTCGGTTACAAAGAAGCCAAAATAAATATCGAACCGATGCGTGACGAAACGCAACGGCGCATTGATGTCGTACTTGTTGCCTCAACTTCTCAACAAGAGGTCATCATCAAAGACAGCCGATTAAAGGACAATAGTATGGTGCGCGAAGATGTGAAAGATTTCAAAATGTTGCCGACTACAACGGGCAACCTCGAATCCGTTTTGCCACACATCGCTTTGGGTACAAATTCGGGTTCGGGTGGCGAATTAACGTCGCAATATCAGGTACGTGGTGGCAATTACGACGAAAATTTGGTATATGTCAACGATTTTGAAATCTATCGTCCTCAACTCATTCGGGCAGGGCAACAAGAAGGTTTGACTTTTGCGAATGCCGATCTGATGCGTGATTTGTCGTTTTCGTCGGGTGGTTTTGAAGCGCGGTATGGCGATAAAATGTCGTCTGTTTTGGACATCAAATACAAGCGGCCTGATTCGTTTCGGATGTCAGCGGCAGCGAGTTTTTTAGGCGGTTCGGCACACGTTGAAGGCTCAAAAAAGCTCGATGGTACTGAGGGGTATCGTCGCTTCCGTTATTTGGTTGGCGCACGTTACAAAACGACACGTTATCTATTAGGCTCTTTGGATTTGAAGGGCGAATACATTCCCAATTTCGCTGATATTCAAGCCTATTTGACTTATGACCTAAGCCGTGCATGGCAAATTGGCGTTTTGGCAAACTACAATGAAAGCGTTTACAACTTCGTACCACGCTCGCGTGAATCGGCTTTTGGCTTGATTAATTTTACATTGGGGGTACGAACGGTCTTTGAAGGACAAGAGCGCGACAAATTTTCAAATGGCATGGCGGGTGTTTCGTTGACCTATTTGCCAGACCGCAAAAAGAATCCTTTTTTCTTGAAATTCCTTGCATCACGCTTCCAAACCCGTGAAGTTGAAGGCATTGACATCATCGGCGATTATTTGATTGGCGAAATTGAAACCAACCCCAACAAAGACAATGCAGGCGATATTGTTTCAACTTTGGGAACCGGTACGCAACATCAATTCGTCAGAAATACCCTTTGGGGCGCAGTGACCAACGTGGAACACAAAGGCGGTTATGAAGTACAATTGTCGCCCAAAAATCCAAAAATAACAGCGACAAATTTCCTACAATGGGGCGTAAAATTTCAATCAGAACAAATTGAAGACAAAATAAATGAGTGGGAACGCCTCGATTCTGCCTTGTATTCGCTGCCTTTTGATACCACAAAACTATTGGTTAAAAACGTGTATAAAACGCAGAACTCATTGACTTCCAATCGTTTCACATCTTTTGTTCAAAACACATTGACGTGGCGTAAAGACTCCGTTGGTGAATTTCAAGCGACATTGGGCGTGCGCGCAGCGTATTGGGATTTGAACAAAGAGTCTTTCGTTACCCCGCGTTTACAAATGGCTTATAAGCCTTTGAATTGGGAAAAAGATGTGTCGTTTCGTTTGTCAGGTGGCTTGTATTATCAGCCGCCGTTTTACCGTGAACTGCGCCGTCCAAATGGCACAGTCAATGAAGACGTTTTAGCTCAAAAATCGGCACAAGTTGTGGCAGGTTTGACATATGATTTTTCGATTGGCAATTTACGCCGTATTCCTTTCCGTCTCATCACCGAAATTTATTATAAAAAGCTATGGGATTTAGTCACGTATGACATTGATAATGTGCGGATTAGATATGCTGGAGAAAACAATGCGACAGGCTATATCACGGGTTGGGACATGCGTATCAACGGCGAGTTTGTACCCGGTGCAGAGTCATGGATCAACTTGTCGCTTTTACGCGCGCGTGAGTCGCTCAATGGCGTACAGCATCGTGCAAGAGACGTAGGCGACCCAACAGGCAAGCCCGTAGCAGATGTACCACGTCCGACAGACCAATTCCTTACCCTTTCCGTGTTTTTTCAAGACTATTTGCCTAAAAATAAGAATTTTAAGATGCACTTGAATACGACAATTGGGACGGGTTTACCGTTTGGGTTTCCAGGAAATAACATCGAATTTCGGAATACTTACCGTTTAAAACCCTATCATCGTGTGGATTTAGGCTTCTCCGTTTTGATGTTTGATGACAGTTGGCGCAGCCGTAAACCCCATCATTTCCTTCGATTTACACGTCAAACTTGGATGAGTTTAGAAGTTTTTAATCTGATGGCGGTTGCCAATGAAGCGTCGAAAACGTGGATAAAAACGATTTATAATACACAGTTTGCAATACCGAATTATTTGACTTCAAGACGAATTAATTTGCGCGTGAGAATGGATTTTTAATTAACAATTAAATATATTTATTAAAAAAAATAACTAATTTTGTTTCGGTATTTGGCATTCAAATTCACCAGCGTTAAAATTAGGTAAACATCTATTTCATTCAGCCTTAAAATCGTATCGAATCGCGAAAAGGTTTACCTGAACCATATAATTAGAAACCTATTTTAAGAACTATTTAAACAAAACATTCCACTAATGAAAACACCTATCCAATTAATGTCAGGTTTACTCCTGGTTTCAACATTTGTATTCGGTCAAACAGCCCGCGTACAAATCATTCACAATTCGCCAACTGCTACGGTTGATGTTTATGCGAATGGCAATAAGCTGCTTAATGATTTTGCTTATCGTACAGCAACGCCTTTTATGGATTTACCAGCAGGGGTGACCATCAATTTGGGTATCGGTTTGGCATCAAGCCAATCTGTTCGTGACACTTCCGTCAACATTCCTGTGGTCTTAGAATCCGGAAAACGTTATGTTATTGCCACGACTGGCACTCTTGGCAATACTCAAATACCTTTAAAGTTAACAATTAACAATATGGGTTTAGAGACAGCCAGTTCACCAACAAATGTCGGAATCGGCTTCTTTCATGGTGCTTTCAACCTGCCAGAAGTTGATCTTTTAACGGACACGAGTGCCCTTTTTGACAATATTCAATTTGGTAAATTTGGTAGCTATATCAATTTTCCCGCTACTACCAATCATCGATTAGCCCTTTCTTCGGGAACTGACAACTACACACTCTTAGCGCGATTCGAAACAAATTTATCCTTTTGGGCAGGTAAAACGGCTGTTATTTTTACGAGTGGCATACTGGGTTCGAATAATCCCAACGAAAAATTCGAGACATGGGTAGCCTTGTCAAATGGTGGCACTTTTCCTTTGAAAAACATTCCATTACCACCACAAAGCCGCACAGTCCGTTTACAGGTCATTAATAATTCGCCAACCGCTACAATTGATATTTACCTCAATGGCGATAAACTTATAGACAATTTAGCCTACCGAGCAGCAACATCTTTTATTTCAGTGCCTGCCAATACGTTAAATCTTGGTATCGCCCCTGCAACTTCTACCTCTGCGAGAGATGTTACTGCCAGCTATCCTATTCCTCTGGATAGTGGTAGAACATATATCGCCATTACACATGGTATTATTGGAAGCACTCAAAAACCATTCGGCATAGCGACTACGGATCCGGAAGCAGGAAGAGAAATATCTACAAATCCCAACAATGTGGATGTCAATTTTTTTAATGGCTCATTGGACATACCCGCAATTGATATTTTAACTGGAAACAATCTCCTTTTCGATAGTATCAGATATGCGCGTTTTGGCAACTATAAAAGTTTACCCGCCAATGCAACATATCGGCTTTCAGTAACACCCGGAGACAACAACAACACCCTCATTGGGCAATATGACCTCAACTTGAGCAACGCGAAGGGTAAAAGCGCATTCATTATCGCTACGGGGTTTCTAAATAACAGTAGCACGCCGTTCCAGCCGTGGGTTGTGTTGTCAGATGGTGTGACTTTCCCACTCAATCCTATTTCGAGCCCATCGGAGGAAAACAATTTACCTCAATATTCACGTCAAACAGTCTCTGATTTTGTAGTCTATCCTAACCCAGCTAAGGAGTTTGTTGTCTTTAACTTTAATTTGGAACATGAGGCAAACACCCATTTTCAAATCATCAATACGAGTGGACAAATCGTAGAAGACAGGCAGATGGGCAAATTGGCAAAAGGTCA
>JANMJN010000073.1:0-3690 GCA_031371355.1 Saprospiraceae bacterium | reverse complement strand
GACCCTGAAACGGATTTGAGTCTTCACCCACAATCGCCTGGCTACCGCCTTATTTTGAACAATATTTTATTTCCTGCGGCTAAGAAAAAACACCGTAAAACTTAATTTAGTTGATAATGGATAGTTGATAATGGATAATTTTATCATTCATCATTATGAAACTATCCATTATCCATTTTCAACTATCCATCAATAAATGACTTTTCACGCTAACGGAAAACTTTTGCTCACGGCTGAATATTTCGTCCTCGACGGTGCAACAGCCTTAGCTTTGCCGACAAAATTTGGACAATCTCTGATCATAGAACATGAGCCTGAAATACATGGTGATAACCTATTTTGGTGTTCCGTCACGCCAGTAAGTTCACCTTGGTATAGCGCTTTGTTTCATATTCCTGATCTGTTTATTAAAATATGGGATGGTACTGTGGATTTTAGCGAAGGCTTAATTAAGTCTTTTGAAGCAATTGAAAAACTCAAGCCGAACTTTTGGGAAGATAAAAAAGGCATGAGTTTAACGACAAATTTAGAATTTCCGCACAATTGGGGTTTAGGTTCCAGTTCTACTTTGATTTGGCTGTTAGCAAAATGGGCAAATGTTGACCCTTTTACCTTGAATGACTTAACTTTTGGCGGTTCTGGTTACGATATTGCCTGTGCAGGAGCGAGCAAGCCGATTTTTTTTGAAAGAAAGAATAACACACCTATATATACAGAGGTAGATTTCAAACCGCCCTTTGCTGACAATCTCTATTTTCTTTTTTTAAATCAAAAGCAAAATTCAAGAGAAGGCATTGCCCGTTATCGTGAAAAAGCCCAAAACCTACCCCCTCAGTATTTTGACGATATTTTGGCTTTTTCAAACGGTTTTTACACAGCTACTGACCTCTCCGATTTTGAAAAATTGATTGTCGAACATGAGAAGATTGTCGCTTCTGTTATTGAACTGCCAAGAGCTAAGTCCTTGTATTTCAAAGATTTCTGGGGTGAAATAAAATCATTGGGCGCATGGGGTGGCGATTTTGTTCTTGCTGCGAGCAACCGACCTTTTGAGGAAACAAAACGCTATTTTGAGAAACGCGGATTTGAGACTCTATTGAAATACAATGACTTAATTCTTTAAGATTTTAGGATTTAAAGTACAAAGATGATAAGATTCACAAGGAACCTTATCGTCTTTGTACTTTAAACCCTAAAAAATCTTATCGTGGCACTTCTATTTTTTTTACAATTTCATTAATCACATCTTTAGCGTCGTAACCCTCCATCTCCCGTTCAGGTGTCAAAATGATGCGGTGATTCAAAACAGGGTAGGCGACATACTGAATGTCTTCAGGAATAACAAACTCTCGTCCATTGATAGCAGCCATTGCCTTCGATGCTTTCAAAATAGCCAATGATGCGCGAGGCGATGCACCCAAATATATATCGCCATTGTTACGTGTATTATGCACAATCGCAGCGATATAATCCACTAATTCCTCTCTAATGTGTACTTTTTCAACTAAATATTGACAGGCTTTGATTTGCTCCCCCTTCAGTACAGGCTTCACTTCTTCCGTTTTCACTTGCTTAAAATCCTCTTTGAAACGGCGTAAAATCTGTCTTTCTTCCGTCAAACTGGGGTAATTGATATTGATTTTGAATAAAAAACGGTCGAGTTGCGCTTCGGGTAGCCTGTACGTACCTTCCTGTTCAATCGGGTTTTGCGTACCGATGACAAAAAACGGAAACGTCATCAAATGGGTTATACCGTCCACTGTCACTTGGCGTTCTTCCATGACCTCAAACAAAGCGGCTTGCGTTTTGGCAGGTGCGCGGTTAATTTCATCAATCAAGACAATATTTGAAAAAACAGGACCTGCATTGAAGTAAAACTGCGACGTTTGGGCATTAAAAACCATCGTACCCATCACATCACTCGGCATCAAGTCTGGTGTAAACTGAATTCGGCTGAAACCCGCATCAATCGTTTTTGCTAACAGCTTGGCAGTCATTGTTTTAGCTATGCCTGGCACACCTTCGAGCAATACGTGACCATCGCAGAGCAAAGCGATGTTCAATAAATCCATCAATTCATCTTGTCCGATGATGACTTTTGCGAGCTCTTTTTTTACCGCATCAACTGCATTACGCACAGGCGTTAAGTCGAGACGGCTTTCGTTAAAGGCATTTTCGACCCCCTCAGTATTTTGGGGTATAAATTCGTGGTTTTCCATTTTTGGTGAATGCGTTTTTTATTTTGCTATTAAATTTCACAATTTCTGCTTCAAAATCGCCCTGTATATATTGTCCTAATATCTCGCCAAACATAAGACCTCTCGAATTTTATTACAAAATTCGAGAGGTCTTATGTTCAATATCAACGATTGATTTTCAATTATTTTTTCAAGTTTATTAAATAATCCGCAATAATCTGCTTGACATCACTGATAGGGTATTCCATATAATTAGAGATGGTTTCAGCAGTCATACCTTTTTTGTAAAGGTTAATTATTGCCTTTTCGATACCTATTTCGATACCTTTTTCGATACCTTCTTCATAAATTTCTTCGAAAATTGACATAGCTTCATCTTTTAAATTGTTATCAGATTGTATGGCTAATTCAATAACTTCATGTCGAGTCATTCCTGTTATTGCTGACAAATATACTGCAATTCTATTCATAAAAGAACGGATTTGTATATCTTTTTTTGCCTCAAAACCACTAAACAATAACTCAACAATGTGTAAAGCCAAATAGTTTTTATCCAAATAATGTTTGAAAGACAGCAGCACTTTTTGTAGATAAATGGACTCAATCTTTTTAATTTTCTCGTCAGAAAAATTTTGCATATTGACTAAAATATAATCAAAGCAGGGCAAAAAACGCAGCATTGTCGGCTCTACATTGCCAAAATAGCTATCAAAAGACTCATAATCCCATTTTACTGAACCATGATAAAAGACAATCGGAACAATCGGGATAGGCTGTTGTTCAGCGTCTATCTGCATTTTCCAAGCACCTCGTTGGTAATCATTGATTTGAAAATGCGGATAATGAGGCTTGTAACTTTTATGTTCAAAAAGAAAAGCAATTTTTCTTTTTGTTTGGCTATTTTTCAAAGCACACGACCAAACTATATCTGAAAAATGCTCTTTGAGTCCGTCATTGATGTACGAATTGGGGTCTAAAACAAGGGTATCAAGATCTAAAGTATCTAATACATCTTTAGGTGTAAATTCAATTATCATCGGTTTTGCGACTATCAGCAGAGCCAATGCACCTTTGAAAAACTTATCGTTTGGATTGTTGATGTCTGTTGAGTCATTCGTATTTTCAATCATAGTCGTTTGTTTTAAGTTTTTTACCCCCTCAGTATTTGGGAGTGGCTTTCTTGGTTTTCCATTTTTGGTGAATGCGTTTTTTTTTTATCAATAAATATTACAATTCTAACTTCAAAAACCGCCCCGTATGACTCGTTTTATGCTTTGCAACCACCTCAGGCGTTCCTGCCACAATCACTTCGCCCCCTCGAAAACCGCCTTCCAAACCCATATCAATCACATAATCGCCTACTTTTATCACGTCCATATTATGTTCAATAACAATAACCGTATTTCCTTTGCCAACAAGTCTTTGCAAAACGACGAGTAAGTGTTGGATATCTTCAAAATGCAAACCTGTTGTCGGTTCATCTAAGATATAC
>JANMJN010000686.1:0-1583 GCA_031371355.1 Saprospiraceae bacterium | reverse complement strand
ATTGTCCGACGATGTTTTCGCGGAATGCAGCAAAATATTCTTCAAGAATGGCTGTCTGTGCGTTGGTTTGGTGTGATATAGTTGTAGCTTTCATGGGGTAAAATTAGTGAATTTGTCGTTAAAAATGGTTTAAGCAGCTTGTAAAATAAATACTGCTTCCATTTTCAAAATGCGATTCAGTTTTTTTGCCAAATCCAAATTCACTTTGCGTTTGCCCGATAAGACAATAAGGCGTTCAACTCGGTGGGTGATTTCGAGTGCAATAATTCGTCTATGTCAGATTGGATGTTCATCATTCTCTAACTCTTTCTTGATTTTCAATACAAATTCTTCTGAAACACGTCCAATTCTTGCGATACTACTGAGGGGTATTAAGTTCTCTTTTATGAGTTCTTTTATCATAAGAATTTTTTCTTCAATTTTACCTTCAATTTTACCTTTGGCTTTAAGTTCTTCTTCGAGCCGTTTAGCTTCGGCTTCATGTACAAGCCAATATTGATAGGCTTCATACCTATCTGGTGATAAAGTACGAATATCTAATTCCCCAAGAGGGATATTGAGCCAGTCCTCTTGCCAGAATTTGGGTTTTTCTGATGCTTCTACCATTTTATGAGCATTTTTGATGGTGAATATTAATTTTTCTAAATCAGTTTTTACTTCATTCATTGATTGATTGAATTTCTCTAATTCAACAGTTATGTATTCAATTTGGTTCGAAAATTCAATACCATCTTGGTTTTTTAAAGTAATTGTATTGTGGTAAGACAATACCTCGCTGATATTTGTACCCAATATGGCAATACAGTAAATTTTTTCTTTAATGTCAAAGTCAAATTTACCCTTTTTTACCAAATTGTCAAAACGCTGAAAGGCATAAAATTGTAAACGATTTAAAAAAAACGATTTTGCTTGCCCTTGCATTTCTACTATAAATGTGTCACCACGCTCATCAACACATACCATATCATAGATGCCACTCCGACTGTCTTCTAACAAGCCTTCAAAAGTTGTTTTTGAAAAAGTGATTTCAATAATAACATAAGGCAATTGCAACAATGCTTGTAACGCTCGTTTCAGAAAAACTGTGTTTTTCTCATTTCCAAATGTCACTTTGAAACCATAATCTGACGTAAAAGGAATAAAGCCAGTTGGAGTAAATTCGCTCATAATAGTGTTTGTATTTTGTTAGCACTTATTTTGAGGTCAAAATTAAATAATGAGATTCAAATTGTGCACAACACGATTTTATTTTTTATTTTCACATACAACAAAACCCCTCAGTATCAAGCCGATACTGAGGGGGCATTTTATCTCAAAAAAGGAAAGCTTAAATCACAACATTAATCATCCGCCCAGGTACGACAATCACTTTTTTAATGCCATCTCCATTCACCCATTTTTTTACGACTTCTAATTCCACAACCGTTGCTTCGATTTCCTTTGCGTTTGTACCCGCGGGAAAAGTGATTTCACCGCGTTTTTTGCCATTGATAGAAATCGGGTAAAGAATTTCGTCCGATACCAAATAATTTTCGTTTGCAACGGGATAAGTAGCGTCTAATACTGAGGGGGTGTTGCCCAAC
>JANMJN010000067.1:0-4099 GCA_031371355.1 Saprospiraceae bacterium | reverse complement strand
GCCGTTGATGTTTCGCACCACTCATTCGGATACGTATTGACTAACCACCGATGTCCATCCGCCGAAACATCTGAATCGCAGTAAAAATTATCGGAAATGGCAAAACGTTTCGCTAACTGGATGTGGTTTCGCAAAACATCTACTTTTGGCAAGTTAATATTGTATTTTTTGCTTGAAACAGGCACACCCAAACCAAAACGCGCCAAAGACGCATCGCCATCGCCATTAGGGAATTGTCCAAAAACTTCATCGTAGGTGCGATTTTCTTTGGCTATAAAAACGATGTATTTCATGCTGTCATACACCGCATTTTCAGGTGCTTTTTTATTTGTTTGGGTAAATTTGAAATTGTTTTCAACGACTTTTGCGGTCTCTTTTTTCAGTTCCTCATCTGAGGGAATATCCATTACAGAAACCGAACCGTACATCAACGCACCAATATAACTGCCCGTTTCGGTCAAGACAAAATTCTTACCACCATTCGGTCCACTGCCATACCCTTTGGCGTTGGCAACAATGAGTTTTTTGCCGTCGTTGCTCACTTTTATTTTAGAAGGAAACCAACCCGTTGGTATATGACCGATAACATTCAAGGTTTCGGCATCAATAACACCTACCGCATTAACACCTGATTCTGCTACATACAAGCGTTTTTTGTCAGGAGAAAGAGCCACACCAAAGGGAATAACACCCCGCAATTTGCCCAAACGAGCGTCTATACTGAGGGGTATGTTTTTGACAACCTTATTGGTCAGAATGTCAATAGCAGAAATGCAATCGTTGTTTCCATTGCTCACAAAGACGTATTTATCATTCGCAACTACTGAATTTGGACTTGCGCCACCCACCGCAGGGAAATCCTCTATCAATTGACCAACTAAAAAACCCGTTTTTATTTTTGCCGTTACTTGAGGTTGACCACTTGACATATCATAAGACCAAACCGAAAAGGCTTCTGGCACATTGGGATCGCCCAAAGGTGGAATGCCTTTTGACACATCGCCTTCTTTCATTTCCGTTGAGCCATATTTAGTGGCGGGATAGGTATGAGCCGTCTTTTTAAGGTCTTCTGGATCTAAGTCCGTAAAAGGTTTGTATTCAAAAACGCCGACGTTGGCGACAAAAACTTTCTTTTCGTCGGGAGAAAAGGTGATGCCAAATGGATAACGCCCGGTTGGAATATTGTGCAATACCTTTTCTTTTTCAAGGTCAATCACCACCATTCTGAAATTCATTTGATCCACGACAAACAGACATTTACCGTCTTTTGTCATCACCATATCGCCCAAATAGCCATTATGTGGCACTCGACTATTAGGGTCATCGGTTTGTGCTTTAACAGCACAGTTGATTTTCCCCGTTGGTTTGCCAGTCAAAAGGTCGTATTTCAGAACGGCATTGCTTTGTCCACCTGCCACATAAACCGTTTTGTTGTCGGGTGAAATGGCTAAACCCATGAAACAGGCTTGCAATATCCCTTCATCGTTCTTTGAACCTTCTGGAATTTGCCTAACGGTTGGATTATCGCTTAAAATATTGTTTATTACAGTAATAGAAAAAGGCTTTGTCCCAGAATTAGCAGTCACCGCCACATTACCATCTGGACTCAACACCAAACCGTAAGGATGAGGAGCCGTCTTCAACTGTTTACCGCGAGGCGTGACAAATCGTCCATTGGGTATAACGGTCTTACCATTTTTATCAATTTTGGTTTGTTCACTACCCGCAGGTGTAGATATTTGCCAATTTTGGGCAAATAGATGCGGAGCCATGATACCCGAAAAGAAGAGTGCCATTTGGAACACGCGAATAAAGACATTTTTCATACTGCGATTGGTTTTATCTGAATACATTTTGGATGATTTCGCCCGTTGTTTTGCCATTTTGATACTCTACACTTAAAAACTTGCCTAAGGTTTTAGCAATTGGGTTTTGATAAAGCTACCCTACTGTTTTTACCTCTCCTACTGAGGGGGTATCGGGTCCGATGTTAGCCATCCAAATTTGGTTGCAATTTAATGTTTTTTGTCCGTGCTCCGTCTATTCTGCTTTGATTTTATCGCCATGTCCGTGTAGCAAAAGTTAGTATATTAAACCTTTACTGCTGAAAGGAATATCTCGCCATTGTCCGTTGAGAAGGACTCTAACCGTCTTATAACCGATTTTCAGAAGCTTTTCAGCCGTTTCAGCATATTTAGCCGTTATTTCAGTTGGATGATGAGAATCCGAATTTATCATAACGGGTATATCTAACGCCTTCATTTGTTTGAGTATTTGTAAAGAAGGATAGGTCGTTAGGTTTCTTTTGTAAACACCGCGTGTATTAACTTCAACGATACAACCCACTTGGGCAATCGCTTCGAGCGTTTCCTGCACGGCATCTACATACCACACATCGTTTTCAGCAAAAAGGGTATTGTTGATATTGTGCATCTTTATTTTATCCAAATGTCCAACAATATCAGGCTTGTCTTCAGCGACCATTTTACGGAAATAGGCATAATATTTTTCCAACATCGTCTGAATATTGTAATCAAACTGGGTTGCCAAACCGTTCATAAAATCTGTGTCACTGCCGTCAATTTCCAGTGGTTTACCTTGCGCATCGTTATCTAAATAATGAATAGAGCCGATTGTAAAATCCAATTGGTCTTTAAAAAGGTTGGGACCACAGCTGTTGGGTATATAATCCACTTCCAAGCCTGTATAGAGTTCGATTTGCCCTTCATATTTTTCTTTCAACAATTGGGTTTCTTTTAGATAGGCATCCAACCTTTCGGCTTTCATATTCCATCCACTTTCAAAAGGAACTGGACTGTGCGATGAAAACCCAAAGGCTTTCACACCTTGCTCAATCGCTCCTAAAACTTGTTCTTCGGGACTGCCTGAGCCGTCGCAATAATGACTGTGGCTGTGGTAATTTGTCCAAAAATGCTTCATTTGCTGAGTGTTTTATTGTTCTATTGTTCTTTTTGGACCTGTAAACCAATGTTTGACTGATAAATGCCACCATGCCCAAAGCGTGAATAAGGTAATGCCCAAAAGAATAGGCGCATAATTAACCGCCACCCAAGAAAAATCCTTATTTCCTGGAATGGCGGCGGGTTCAAAAGGCATGATGAAATAAATAGAGATAGCTACAATTTCAAAAATAGCGATCAAATTCATCCATTTATACTTTTTGCCCAAAGTCCAAGCCCCCTCAGTAAATTGACTACCCGCACGCCAACGCAGCCAAATTGGTATCAAAAATGACAAATAAAGACCAATGACCGCCACAGAAACCACCGCATAAAAGGCGGTTGGAATACCTCTTGGGCTTTTCCAAAGGGCAGGCAAAGTGATAAGCAGACCAATCAAAGCACATATCAAAACAGCATTGACGGGCACTTGGTTTTTATTGATTTTTGACCAATATTTAAACCCTGGGATAGCGCCATCCCTTGAAAAAGCAAACATCATGCGAGAGCAGGAAGTCAAACAGGCGGTCGCACAAAACAGCTGCCCCGCCGTAGAGATTGCCATAACCAATTTGAACATAGGCGGTGTCAATGCAGTATATAAAATCGAAATCGCTGAACCCGCACCGAACGGATTTACTGAGGGGTCGAAAGAACTCACGACTTCGGGCTTTGTGGCGGCATATAAAAATGCCATCAAAAGAATATAGCCCCCAACTGCTGAATAAAAAATGGATTTCCAGATGCCTTTCCCTGCCGATAAATGCGCGTCTTGCGTCTCTTCCGCAAGGTGAGCGGAGGCATCAAAACCTGTAATCGTGTATTGAGTGAGCAAAAAGCCCAATGGCAAGACATAAAACCAATAAGTCGTCCCATCTGAAAAGCCTGAATTGTTGATTTGCGTTGTGTACATCCATGTCAAACTCTGATGTTCTTCGGGGGTAAAAACAAGAATAAAAACAATGATTGCCGCCCCAAATACATGCCACCAGACTGAAATATTATTCATAGTTGCCAATATCTGACTACTAAACGTATTGAAAACCGTAATAATCACCATGATAATGGCAAACCAAAAGAATTGCTGATTGATGTAATCACCACCTAAAAAACCAGTGGCATAATTGGGAAAACAAATG
>JANMJN010000674.1:0-6025 GCA_031371355.1 Saprospiraceae bacterium | reverse complement strand
TTATTATTTATTAAAATTTTGTATAAATTTCTCCTCTCTCATCCGCCAACCACTTGCCAGTGATGGGAAAAATGCCCATTTATTACCTGCCGACAATTGCGACGCCCCATAAGAGCGACCTGTTACTGTTAATAAATACTTATCGGCATAGCTATAATTCACTCTGCCCATATAAGACGAAAGCGACCGTTCTGTAAGCGAACTTTGAAGATTGGTAATCGTACCCGTATTCAAAGCATACCAATAAGAATCGTAAGGCAGGTTATTCGCAGCAATCAAATATGCTTCATTGCGCTGATAAAAAGCACTTTGTAAAGCCGTTAAAGTGATTTTATGTTTGCTGAAATTGAGATTATAGTTGGCAATATTATCTACCGTGTAGCTACTCAAAATCCTTTGGTCAAATTGCGCCCTTGGCTTTGCCCCAATTTGCGCTTTTGAATATTGCCCACGCCAATCACCCAAACGCTCGTTGGTGCTAATAGCCGACAAAGATGAACGGAAAGTTAAGCCTTTCACGGGTTCAAACTCCACATAAGTATTGCCCATGATAGTCGTATTCGTTGTCAATAATTGCGATACCTTAAGGTCAATATCTACTAAAGGATTAGGCACTTGCGCATCGTTGATACCCATCCAATAAGCATAACCGTTGATATTGAAGTCTTTAGTTTCTGACGGATTCGCCAAGTCACTGTATAAAACTGTACCCGTTGGGCGTGCACGATAAGCATTTCGCAGCGATTCACCAGAACCCACTTGTTGATTGCTATAAGAAGCATAAGCCGTAAAACCAACCTTAAAACGCTCGCCTAATTTGCTGTCCAAACCTGCATTCAGGTTATATCTTTTAAAGCCTGTATTAAGGACATTGCCATTTTCTTGTAAGATGCCACCCGAAAAACGGTAAGTTGTTTTTTCAGTGCCGCCCGAAACACTTAAATTGTGGCCCATTTGAAGTGCCGGATCGGTAATCAAATCCACCCAATCGGTTGATTGTCCGCCATCAATTTTTGCTTTTTCGGCTGTTGTAAAAGTGTTACCCGTTAGACCTTCTGCTATTCTATCCGTATAGTTATATTTATAAAACTCTTGAGCATTTGCCATTTTCGGCAAATGACCGGGAACTTTTGAACCAATATAAGCATCATAACTCACTCTTGGTTTTCCAGATACACCCTTTTTAGTGGTGATTATAATGACACCATTCGCGCCTCTTGCCCCATAAATAGCTGTTGAAGATGCATCTTTCAAAATATCCATGGATTGAATATCATTCGGATTGAGGGTATTCAAGTTACCACCCATCAAGCCATCAATCACCACCAACGGTTCAGTCGAGTTATTAATCGTATTTTCACCGCGAATGGTAATACCAAAAGGTGCTCCTGGCTTATTGCTCGTTTTTGTAACCGTTGCACCCGCCACTTGACCTTGAATGGCTTTAGCAGCTTGGACAGGATTTGCTCTTGTAATGTCTTTTGTTTGCAAGGAAGCCACAGCACCTGTCAAGTCTTTTTTGCGTTGCTCGCCGTACCCAACGACGACCATTTCATCCAATGTCTTTAAATCGGGTTTTAGGCTGATATTAATGACTGAACTATTACCGACTACAGCTTCTTGCGACTCATAACCGACAAAACTAAAAACCAAAGTCGCTTTTCCATCAGGAACGCTGAGCGAAAAAGCCCCGTCAATATCTGTAATCGCTCCTTTCTGAGTGCCTTTTACCACAACGCTTACGCCTGGAAGTCCTTCACCTGATTCCCCGTCAGTAACTTTACCTGTTACGGTTTGCTCTACAATTTCGAGTTTGATGGGTTCATTCAGTTCTGTTTTTTGCGTTTGTATAGCAATCTTTCCTTCTGTTTGACTGGGAAGCGAGGGAACGCTGCTTTCGCTTTTACGCATACCCTCTTGGCTTCGTTTGTCAGAGGATTGTGGCGTTGCAACGACCATAATGATATAGGCGTTGTCATTGACTTTTTTATACGTCAAACTACAGGGTTTGAGTATATCTTCTAATTTCGACTCTAAACGCCCTCTTTTTATTTTGTCTGGATTGACAACAAAGCCTTGTACAGTGGCATCTTCAAACAGGATACTGACTTGATGCTGTTGACTCAATTCATTCAGCACATCTTTCAATCGTTTAGACTGTGAAGAAGTTCGATTTTTACCTTCTCGAACATTCGGTGTATTTTGAGCTAAAGACATGTTTTGAGCTATTATCATTGGATGAAAAGCCAAAAGCGCCATTGCTAAAATACTGACGGATACTTTATTCGTGAAATAGTTTTTCATACGCGTAGATTTTATTGTTTAGAAAAAAGAATCAATGACCTAAGTAATGATAAATGTTGAATTATTTATTTGAAATGATTGCAGTCTCTTTTTGCTGTTTTATATCAATATTCAAGAGTAGCGATAAGGCTTTGAATAAATCTTCTGATTTTTCAGCTTTGAAATAGCCCGATAAACGACGATTGGCAAGGGTTGAGTCTTTAAAAATGATGCGGAGTCCAAAGTGTTCTGTAATGGTTATAGCCGCTTCCGAAAGCGGGGTATCGTCAAAATAAAACTGGTGATATTTCCATGCACTGTATTTTTGAGTGTTATTTGTTTTGGACAATTTCAATGTTTTGGAGGCAGAATCAAGCGTCACAACATCACCTGGCGTCATCATTTGTTGTTTGCCTGCTTGGTAATTAATTTGTACTTTCCCTTCATTCAAAATCACCTTTTTGGCAAAGTCCCGAGCATAAAAAACAAATTGTGTTCCCCATACTTCTACTTCAAAATCACTATCGGTTTTGATGACAAATCTTTTGTTATCAATCGTATGTTTCACATTAAACTCCCCTTCGCCTTCCAATATGACTACCCGTTTTTCACCTCTAAAACCCAACCGTGGGACAAATAATTTGGAATTAGCATTGAGCGTCACAACCGTTTCATCAGAAAGGGTTATATTTAACATTTGAGCATTGCCCGTTTCATAAGTACGGTACAGAATCGTTTTTTGGAAAACAAAAAAACTCGCCGCTATCAATAAGCCTACTGATGCAGCGATAAACCAGATATTTCGCCAACTACGCAATGTTGAATGCGCATCAATGTTTTCTTCTGCTACAGGAGTCACAGGCGTATTGAGAACGGATTCAAATTTCGTCCATGCTTTCGCTTCATCAGGCATATACTGCGGACTTTGGCTTTCCCAAGCATTTAAGTATTGATAAAAAAGAATCTCGTTATCAGCATCTTCTTTTAACCAATCTTCAATCAACTTGCGCTGCATGGACGTTGCCCTGCCCTCGAAGTAGTCGAATAGTATTTTTTGAATAACCGTTTTTTCCATAATGATTACTACAAAATGATAAAGTAATGGATTTGAAAGCTCATTGAAAAGTAACCCCTCAGTATTTTAGCGTTTTGCTCAATCTAAACTCAAAATACTGAGGGGGGTAACTAAAACTCAAGAATGTATAAAAATCTAACTAACTCTAAAATCAGACAAAAACTAAAGACTTTACCCCACACTGTTTTGAAAAAATTTAGAAAAGACACGAAACCGTGAATAAAATACTCAACAACCAATTCTCTTTGAGTTCAGTACGTAACTTAGCTAAGGCTCGGCTGATCAGGCGCTCTACAGCACTCACCGTGATGCTGAGTTCCTCCGCAACCTGAGCGTACTTTTTTCCTTCTAAGCGGTTGAGTTGAAAAGCCTTGCGGCATTGCGGCGGTAAGTCTTGAATTATTTTATCCAACTTATGACATAATTCATTGTAGTGCAATATCTCATCTGGTTGGAGAACAGGGATTTCCATATCCGATTGATTGGGATAAAAGGTTTCCGTTTGGTTCAATTCGTATTTTATATAATTATAGCTGCGATACCGAACAGCCTTATAAAGATAAGCGCGATAAGAAGTATTAATTTTTTCAAAAACCCGATTCTGCCAAAAATTAGCGAAAACCTCGGAAACAATGTCCTCTGCAACTTCTTCCGAATAGACAAATCGAGTTGCATGGTTACACAAGTTGGTATAGTAACGTTTAAACAATGTTTCGCAGCCTTGACGGGCATCTTGAGCAAATATTTTTTGTATAAACACCTCTTCCCCTACAAGTTTCGGCTCTTCGCGAGCGTCCTCTTGCTTCGTCAAAGGAGGTATATGCTGAGCCTTTTCCTCAATTTTTATTTTATGTAACTTGTCCATTGCAGAATTGAATTGGTTTTTCAACTCAATATAGACAAGATTTGACTGTTTTACCCCACATCATTAAAATAAAATTCGCAAATTAATTTTCCAAGCCTCAGGAATAACTCCGAAACGCCCTATGGCAAAGGCTAAACCCACACCTGTACCGCATCACAGAGGGGTATATGCGTGTTGCAATTGGAAAAAACGCATTGAACCCGCCTTGTACAAAAAAGCCAAAGAAAATGCCGAGCCATAAGCGAATTGTAGAAATTTTGTATTCGGGAAGGAACAAATATTTGAGGAGTACTGAGGGGGGTACAGAAGACGTATCGAAAACGGATGGCATTGTATCCTTCGTGCTGAAAGACAAAGTGGCAGTCAAATTTTTTAATTTTTTTATGAATGCTGAAATGGCATTAGTAAATGATGAATGATGAATGATAAAACATTGTAAGTCAATGCTTAAAAAATTCATAATTCATAATTCATAATTCATAATTCATAATTCATAATTCATAATTCATAATTCATAATTTACTTATCTATTTTCCCACTACCAAAAATGGAATTATCGTCTTTTTCAAGCGCAAAATGGTCGTTTCGCTTTTTATAACATAATTGAATGCTTTGTGATTCATGCAATTTATAGCCACTTCAATTTCATCTTGGGCGGACAGCATGACAACAGGGATATGTGGGTTGATAGCCTTTATTTTGTCCAATGTTTCGATGCCATTCATCTTATTTTTATCAATACCGTTGAGATTATAATCTAAAATGATGACATCTGGGTTGCGCGACAAATGCTCTATACATAACTCACCTGTTGAATAGGTTTCAATGTCAAAATCGGCATGTTCCTGGAGGTCAATCTCTAATAGTTTTAAAAATACGGCATCGTCATCTACTAAAAAAAGCTTTGTTTTGTGGACATTGTTCATGTTTTTGTGTGTTTAGGAAGGTTGAAAATCAACGAATTGCAAATTCATCATTCATCATTTATTATTCATCATTTCCTTAATTGTATTGAGTTCTTCTGTTAATTCGGCACAGGCTCGTAAACAAACATTTTCAAGTTGAAATACAAAATCGGATATATTGCCGACCTTTGGGGACATTCGAGCATATTCTGCGATTGTTTTTGCCATATTTTCAAAATCTGTACTCATGCCCATAATTAAAAACGAAGGAATCATTTTATGCACCGCAGAATGTAATAGTTGCCAATCTTGCTCATGAAAGCTTTGTCTCATTGCCTGAATTAAAGGCGGCGTTTGTGCCAAATAAGCAGAAATCATTTCCATCATTAACTTAGGATTCGATTTTGTCAGTTTCTTTAGATAAGTCATATCCGTATAACGTACCTGTTGCTCTGTTTCAGGAACTTTATTGCTCTGTTTCACAACGTTTTTTTTGACTAAACTCACTATTTTATTGTACAATACGCGTTCATCAATGGGTTTTGCAATATAATCATTCATACCCACCGCTTTGCATTTTGCTAAATCAACGGTCGTTACATCTGCCGTTAATGCAATGATTGGCACTTTAGATTTTAGGGTATTTCGGATGTATTCAGTCGTTTCAAATCCATTCATTTCGGGCATTTGCAAATCCATCAAAATAATATCATAGACTTTTGTTGCGCCATAAGCATCTTTTTTCATGAGCATATCAATGGCTATTCTACCATTGTCAGCAATATCGCGTTCAAATCCAAAATCGTCTAATAGTGTTTTCATCAATAATTGATTGAGTAAGATGTCTTCAACCACTAATATTTTTATGCTTTTAATGTCTTCATCCAATTCTGTTAT
>JANMJN010000668.1:0-6488 GCA_031371355.1 Saprospiraceae bacterium | reverse complement strand
AATAACGAATTATAACTTTTTCAGTACGAATACGCCAGAATATACTGAGGGGTATAAATCGAATATTCAGCGAACTATAACTTTTTCAGTAGATTGAAAACTTGTTTTAAAATTATAAAAACAAGATAGACAGTCTAAATTAGCAGTCCTAATTCTAGTTATTAAAAATGCTAATTTCAATTCTTTTATAAAAAGATAACAACAAAAGAATAAATCGCTTATTGTTGTTCTTGTTTTATTAATTGTTTTACCTTGTTTTAGACCTCTGTAACTATCTGAATATCAAATGATTACAAGACGAACTATAACCTTTTCAGTAGGAATTATAACCTTTTCAGTACGCAAATGACCTGAACTATAACTTTTTCAGTAGGAATTATAACCTTTTCAGTAGGAGAAGAAAGGAATTATAACTTTTTCAGTATGCAGAACGCGAAATATTGTTTTCGACTTCAGGCTTTCTTGAAAAGTATATTGTTTTGTGAAAAGATATCATCAGAAAAGCCTTATTATTTACGAACTATAACCTTTTCAGTACGCAAATAGCCTTTTTGTCGTGAAATATTCCTTTTTTGAAAATTATTGTCGCTAACTTTTATGGTGAGAGGTTATATTTCAGTACGTTTGAAGGATTTTTTACTAAAGAACTAGCTGCGATAACTATGTTTCTACTCACGAATGAAACCAATAAATTCGTCGTTGTTCAGTCAAATGAACTGATTGAAGCGTCTTATTCTCCTGAATTGACGACGCGGGCGCACAAAGTTGCACGCCTTATATTGTCGCTTATCAGCCCCGATGATAAGGATTTGAAGCTCTATACAGTGCCGATAAATACACTCAAAGACTTTTTGGGCTATAAAGAAAACACGTCTTGGGGCAATTTTTATCCTGAAATGAAGGACATTGCGGATAGGTTGAACAAAGAACCGATTGTCATTAAAACGCAGGATAAAGTGACGACCGCGTATTTTATAGCAGGTTACGAGATGGATTCGGCAGCGCGTACAGTGACTTTTGAGGTCTCACTTTTGTTGAAACCCTATTTGTTGGCTTTGAAACGGAATTTTACGCGCTATCCGTTGCACTATATCGCTCGATTGCGAAGTGCGTACTCGATACGCTTATATGAGTTGTTATGTCAATATAAAAACATTGGTCATAGGACGTTTGAATTGGGGGCTTTGCAACTGCTTTTGGGGTCAAATTATGAGTATTATGCCAATTTTAAAGACAAAGTGCTGTCTATTGCCAAACGTGATTTGGATGCTAATACAGATATTACTTTTGCTTATGAGGAGATAAAAACGGGCAGAAAAGTCACGGCTTTAAAGTTTACGATTTTATCTAATTCGCCTTCTGATACTGAGGGGGAGAGCAATGGTATAGAGATTCAACCTTTAATAGCTCAAACGGCTACAAATACACCTGTTTCAAGTGAAACGATTCAAAAATTGACAAAATTAGGGCTAAAATTGGCTGCGCTGAAACGATATGAACAGCAAGGTTTTGCCGTTATTGCGGATGAAAAAACAAGGGAACAAGCCGTTTTGCGATGCCATAATAGCCTTGAAACCTATTTTTTGGAAAAGTGGACGCTGTGCGAAAAATCGGGTAGGGTAGGGGCACGCAATCAAGCAGGTTTTTTTGTCAAAGCTTTGCAAGAAGATTGGCAACCGATGTCGGCAAAACAGGAGAATGTCGAGAAGCCTAAGCCTGTTGTCAAAACGAATGCAACAGATATTAAACGGCTTGAAGTACAAATTAGGCAAACGAAACAGGCTTTTGATGTGGCGAAACAGCTTATTTTCGATCAAATTGTTGAAAATAGGGATGGGGGCTTCTCGCGCATTTTTGAAGATGTTCGCGCCAAATCGGGTAGCGTGACCGCGACTATTTTCCCTGCCAATGAATCGCCCATCGGTATTTTTCAAAAAAATGGAATGGCTTCTAACTTATTGAAAATCAAGATGGAAGAAGTTTATAAAGACCAGTTTTCTGAATTAAACAAGTTCTATGGGGTCGCTTTATCGGATTTAGAAAAGCAGTTGTCGGCTTTAAAAGAGCGCTAATTGGGGTTTGAAAATAATTTTTATGTAAAATCATTCTATTTGTTAGTTTGCAAAAATTTGTTTTTGTTTGCGGAAAAATAAAACAATAAATCATGGAAAATGAAAACGGATTACGCCCAATTGAATGGAAAGAGATTAGAAAAATTTGGCACGATGAACAATGGTATTTTTCTGTTGTAGATGTCATTGGTGTTTTAAGCGGAAGTGAAAATCCAAGGAATTATTGGAAGGTTTTGAAAAATCGGGAACCGCAACTGGTTACAGTTTGTAACCAGTTGAAATTGACCGCCACTGATGGACGACAACGCCTAACGGATTGCGCGAATACTGAGGGGGTGCTGCGTATTCTTATGTCTGTTCCCTCGCCAAAGGCAGAACCATTAAAATTGTGGCTCGCTCAAGTTGGTACAGAACGCCTACAAGAAACCGAGAATCCAGAACTGTTGACCGAGCGACAAGCCGAACTGTATCGCGCAAAAGGTTATTCCGAAGAGTGGATATTGCGCCGTGTTCAGAGCATTGAAACGCGCAAGGCTTTGACCAATGAATGGAAAAACAGAGGAGTCAAAGACGGGCAAGAATATGCCATATTGACGGCTGAAATAGCGAAAGCGACATTTGGACTGACACCGACGCAACATGCTGATTTGAAAGGACTTGAACGCCAAAACTTGCGCGATCATATGACCAATTTGGAGTTGATTTTTACGGCATTAGGGGAGGAGTCCACACGGCTTTTTTCTATTGAAACGGATGCACAGGGTTTTTCAGAAAACCATGAGGCGGCTCAAAAAGGCGGCAAAGGTGCGGGCAATGCACGGAAAAATTTTGAGAAAACAACAGGTCAAAAGGTACTTTCAGCCAGCAATTATTTGAAACAAATTGAAGAAAAAATAAACAATATGCAGATTGCCGAAAGTAAAGAAAGCGAAAGTAAAAACGACTAAAAGTCTTGTTAAACCTGATTGTCAAGTATTTTATGCACAATTTCGATACCGCAACCGCTGATAAAAAGGCGATGTTTTTTGTTCGGAATCATTTTTTGTGTCCAATCTACTAAGCCACCATCCACTAAGTTGAAATCCATTCCTTTGTATTTTACATCTATTTGAAATTGTACTGTTTTATAATAATCACCTTTCTCATAGGCTTCAATTATCTCAAAAGATGAGGACAATTCGTGTAGTTTCGATTGAAGTAACCGCAAAAACGACGCATTTTCTTGACGGATATAGAACTTTATGAGGAGATTTTTTGCACCAAATTTTTCTGATAATAACTTACTTTGGAGTTGAATATGGGCGAATAGTTGTTCTATTTCAAATTGAAAACTACCTGTATCTAAACCGCCCGAAACAAGGCAGAAAGCGCCAAAATGTGCAGTAAAACCAGGATTTGTGAACGATTGCCCTCTGACATGGCGGTGTGTGGTGGCGTACTTTACAACGTCGTTGGTTTGACCCTGCTTAAAATCTGCCGCAATTTTTACAGCTAAAACGTTGGTCGCATCGGAAACAACTTCAGTGCCTCGCAATGCGCTGATGACATTGTTTTGATTGATTTCTCCGACAGATGAAGACGTGCCGATTGGCGTAAGCGGTGATAAAATAATCGGTTTAAAACCTTGATTGTCAGCATATTGTAACCATCCTAATTCCAAAGTTTTGTATGCCAAAACATGGGCTGATGAAGGTGTCACAAACCGATTTTGTTTATACTGCTTGACCAAATCAGTTGGGGGTGTTTTGTCTGAATGGTTTCTAAACAATTCTAAAAGCACAGAATTCAATTCTGTTCGTGACAATTTATTTAGAACTGATAACAAGGTAGGCAGGTCTTGATGACGTTCGTTTATGGCTTCAATTATTTTTTTCATTGTAAGGTCTCAATCATTTTTAGTTTGAGGCAAATGTAAATAAATTGGATTTGAAAAGTATTCGTTTCCCATATATCTCAAATGTTGAGTTAAACTTTAAAGAATTGGGTTTTTCTCGGAAACGTTCCCGTTAATATTGCTTTTTTAACCAAAAACCGTAGTTAAATTTGCCTGTCAAATAGATTGAAAGACATTTTTTGTTACTAAACAATAAGAAAAGAGCATTATGAAAAAATCTGTATTTCTGTATTTCCGTATTTCTGTAAAAACAGTTTTCTGTGCGCTCATCGCCCTCACCCTTTGGGCTTGGACTTTGCCCGATGATAGACCGACACTTTTTCTTTGCGGCGACTCTACGATGGCGAATAAAGCACCGATTGATGCGCCCGAAACAGGGTGGGGTATGGTGTTGCCTGAGTATTTTACCGATGCAGTGCATATCGAAAACCATGCAGTGAATGGTCGTTCAACAAAAAGTTTCCGGACTTTGGGTCATTGGAAAGGAGTGATAGATAAGGTTAAGCAAGGCGATTATGTCTTGTTGCAATTTGGACACAATGACCAAAAGGCGGATGATACGCTGCGATATGCTGCTCCACAAACAGATTATAAGAAGAATTTGACCCGTTTTATCGAGGAAATCAAGGCAAAAGGCGCGAATCCGATTTTGGCAACGCCTGTGATGCGTCGTAAGTTTGACGACAAGGGCGTATTTATAGACCAACACGGCGAGTACCCCTCAGTAGTGCGGGCATTGGCGAAGAGTTTGAACGTGCCTTTGTTGGATATGCACCAAAAAAGCCAAAAGGCGATAGAAGCCAACGGCGTTGAATTTTCAAGGAGAATGTTCGTCCAATATGGCAGTGGTTACTATTTGAAAAATCCAAAAGGCATCGAAGACAATACGCATTTCACCCGTTATGGCGCAGAATTGATGGCGAGTATTGCCGCAGAATGTTTGGTTGAAATCGGTCATCCGTTGCGCAGTTTCCTAAAAAGATCGGCTTTTGAAGAGAAGTATGCTTTTGAATTGCCTAAAATTTGCCTTCCAGCTTTTCGCCGCGACACATATAATATTGTCCGTTATGGTGCAAAACCAGATGGTTTAACACTCAATACGCAAGCCATAAATCAAGCGATTGATATGGCAAATCAAGCGGGTGGCGGCGTAGTTGTGGTGCCTTCCGGCTTGTGGTTGACGGCAGGTATTGTCTTGAAAAGTAATGTCAATTTGCACCTCGACAAAGGCGCATTTGTGTTGTTTACTGACGATAAAAATGCTTATCCATTGGTCGTTGCCACTTTTGAAGGCGTGGAAACGATGCGTTGTCAGTCCCCAATTTCGGCGACCGATGTGGAAAATGTGGGTGTAACAGGTGAAGGTATTTTTGATGGCAATGGTCAAGTATGGCGTATGCTGAAACGCAGTAAAGTGAATGATGCGGAATGGAAAAAAATAACCGCTTTAAAAGGAGGCATTTTTGATGAAAAAAAGGAAACATGGTATCCTTCGGAAAAAATGCAGAAAGGGACACTGTGGTACAAACCGGGTTCTTTGATGTCGTCGAAAGAAGAATATGAGACCATTCGCGACTTTTTACGCCCCAATATGGTTGTTTTGAATCACTGTAAACGGGCTTTATTGGAAGGCGTGACCTTCCAAAATTCACCTGCTTGGACGATGCACCCCTTGATGACAGACCATTTGACTATCCGAAATGTGACTGCGAAAGCAGGAAGTTATGCCCAAAACAGCGATGCTTTGGACTTGGAATCGTGCCGAAATGTACTTGTTGAAGGTTGTAATTTTCAAGTAGGTGATGATGGCATTACCTTAAAATCAGGTCGTGACGAGTCTGGACGCAAACGAGGTATTCCTACTGAAAATGTTATCATTCGTGATACAAAAGTTTATGAAGCACACGGAGGTTTTGTGATTGGCTCTGAAATGTCGGGCGGTGTGCGCAATATTTTTGTGTCAAACTGCACTTTTATGGGGTCTGACATTGGTTTGCGTTTCAAAACAACACGCGGGCGTGGGGGTATTGTTGAAAATATCTATATCGCAGACATTGCGATGAGCGATATACCTAACGAAGCCATTTTGTTTGATATGTATTACAACGGCAAAGAGGCGGCAGAAGCCCTCAAAAACCCACAAGGCGACATGAAGCCTGTGACGGACGGGACTCCTCAGTTCCGCAATATTTTTATTCGAAATATTGTCTGTCGCGGCGCGCGCTATGGCGTTTACGTTCAAGGTTTGCCTGAAATGAATGTGCAAAATGTGGTGATTGAAAATGCGATGTTGCAGGCACAGAATGCGATGTTTTGCACAGCAGGAAATGGCATTTTGTTAAAAAATGTAAAATTTGTATCAGAAGGGAAACCTGAAATTAAGGTTCTGAACAGTAAAAACGTGGTGGTGAATGGGGTCAAATATTGACCCCCTCAGTATAAAAACGATTATAAATAATTATCCAGAGAAGTAATTTTCTGAAATATTTTCACTACTCTTACAAAAAATCAAGGCTTTGTCA
>JANMJN010000644.1:0-2191 GCA_031371355.1 Saprospiraceae bacterium | reverse complement strand
CAGCGCATCTAACAAGGCACTCATACGCCCTACGCCTTCTTTTATGAATTTAAAATACGTCTCCGATTCTTTTCCTAATTTTTCATGGTATTGATTTTCAATGATTTGCGTAAAAGAACCTATCATTCTCAAAGGCTCTTTCAAATCATGGGAAGTGATAAACGCAAATTGGCGGAGTTCCTCATTGACATGTTTTAATTGGTCGTTTTGTAAAGCAATTTGTCCGCTTTGTTCCAAAAGCAAGGCTTGATAGCTGTTTTCCTTTGTCAACGACTCAATCTTTCGTTGCTTTTCGGTCAAAGAATACTTGATTTCGAGGTCAAGGGCGTGTAGCGAACGTTGTATTTTTAAGAAATCGGCTTGTCGGCGCGAGTAAATCAATTGCGCTCGATATGCGCGTCGAAAATCTTTGACACTTTCAAACATCTTTGCTAAAAGCCTAAATCCACGCAGCTCAGAGGCATCATCGAGCACGCGCCGTGCAGCTGCGATACCTTGAATAGCTATTTTCGCACCCCCCTCAGTATCTCCTTGTAAAAGCGCTATTTCAGCAAGGTTCAAGAGATTAATTTGCCGTCCCGTCACATTACTACCTCGTTCAGACATCAATTCAGCCGCTTTTTGGGTATGCTCGATACCTTCGTCTAATTTTTTCAAAGCCAATAATGTGCGACTGATAAGAGCATGAGCATGGATAAGCATGTCCATTTTTCCTTCTGTGGTAGCCGCCGACAATCCTTTATCAAAATATTCGAGCGCAAGGTCATATTGTTCGGCAGCATGACGAAGGTTACCGATATTGAGATTTGTCGCTATTCTGATATTTTCATTCAAAACATCGGTATAGTCATTTAGGGCTATTTGATAGCGATCAAGGGCATCTGCGTAATTGAATAAATTGGCATATACGTTGCCGATATTAATAAGACAATTAGCGACATTTGACCGATAGCCTAATTTTTCGCTTTTCTCAAGTGACTCTAAAAATAGTGTAATGGCAGATTTATAATCAGAACCAATGCTGTGGACAATACCCAAGTTAAGCAAAGCCCATGCCTCTCGCTCCGAGTCACCTATCTGGCGGCTCAATTCGAGTAAAGGGCGAATGTACTCTTCTAATTTAATGAAATCTTGACGATGCAGATGAATTTGAGCTAAAAACTGAAGTAAATCAACCTCTAAGGATAGTATTTCTTGCCCACTTTTATATTGTCTTAGTATTTGCAAAGCATCGGTTGCCGTCGTAAGTGCAGCGCCATAATCATTCTGCTGTTCATATAAACGAGCAGACTTCATTTGGGAACGAATATCTCGAATGATGTTAGATAATTGATTATCAATTATTTCTTCCTCTTGATTTGGGTTTTTATCCGCAAGTTTATCCGTCATGAGAGATGAAAATCGTTTTTGAGAACGTGTTTCTGGTATTATTAACATTTAACCTACTATTCTATTAAAGTAACAAAAGTAAAATATTATTTTGAAAAAAGCGGCATTTAAAAATATGATAGAATAATTTGCAATCTTATGCGTCGTTATTTTGAAATTGCTCAATAGGAAAGCTAATTTTGCCCGCATTAGAAAACAGTTAAACTTTCAACTTCTCAATATGATACAGCGTATTCAAAGTATTTTCCTGCTTTTAGCATCCAGTTCACTCGGCAGCTTGTTTATCACCCCCGTTTCGTTTGCCGATTTTACAGAACCGAACCCCTCCGTACCCGCTTCTTTAGACGGCTTTTTGAACATTTATGATGATAAAGTTATGTTGGGCGCGACTGCTACGGCTATTACATTAAGCCTTTTGACGCTTTTTTTATTTAAAAATCGCCTCAATCAAATTCGTTACGCTTGGGCAATGATGGCGGTTACTGTCGTTTTAATCGGTTTAGCCGTCTGGCAAATTCAAACCGTTGGAGCCGTTGTGCCGCTCAAAATATCCCTTATGGGTTTCATTTCCAGCGCATTAGCCATCATTTTCGGCTTCCTCGCCATTCGTTATATACGTAAAGACGAGTTATTAGTTCGTTCAGCAGATAGGCTTCGGTGATTCGGTATTTATATACTTTTCATCAAAGGCTGTTATTAAATGTTCAAGCGTCTCCATAAGAGAACCTCTTGCCATTCGGCAATACTGAATATTTTCTTGAAAGTGAAAACGTCCATTCCCCTCTGCGATACAAGCTGTTAT
>JANMJN010000621.1:0-3039 GCA_031371355.1 Saprospiraceae bacterium | reverse complement strand
GAAATCATCAACCACAACATTGACCCGATGTCAGTGACTTTGGAAGATGGTTCAAAAATCATTTTGAAATCGGGCAGTCGTATCCGTCTGCCCGAACATTTTACACCAACCGAAAGGGTTGTCTTTCTGACAGGCGAGGCTTTTTTTGATATTACTAAAAATCCAGAACGTCCGTTTTTTGTCCATGCCAAAGACATTGTGACGCGGGTGCTTGGCACGTCTTTTTGGGTCAAAAATACTGAGGGGTCAAAAAATATAGGTGTTGAAGTCATAACGGGCAAAGTGACGGTTTATAAAGAAAAAACAAGTACACAGAAACCGTCAGAAAACGATGGTGTGATTCTTACACCGAATTTAAAAGTCACTTATTTCGTTGAAGATGAACACTTTGTAACAGGTCTGGTTGAAAAACCTCTCCTTCTTAAAGCTGCGGAAACGCAATCTCAATCTCCACAATTTAATTTTCATGAAACGGCTCTTTCTGATGTAATCCATCAATTAGAAGCCGCTTATGGTATCCAAATCGTTTTGGCAAACGATGCACTCAACAGCTGTCCTTTGACAGCAAATTTAACAAAACAACCACTTTACACTAAATTAGATTTGATTTGCGCTACTTTAAATGCCTCTTACGAAATCAAAGGCACAAGTATTTTGATTTCAGGAAAAGGCTGTAATGAATGATGAGTTATGAATGATAAATGATGAATTTATGCTCATTCATCATTCATAACTTATCATTCATCATTTTTTCAAAAACAGAGCCGCTGATGCGGTCACATCAACGGCTCTTCATTTTAACCTTTTTAATGATAAACATTCATCAATTCCAATCTCTTTTGGCGAAGGACTGAGAAAGGTCATTGTTTTGTCTAAAAACAAAATTTTCTTCTAACCAAGTTTCTAATTAACAAAACGTCGTAAATTTATGAAAAAAGAACAACAAGAATTTAAAAACAGCTTAATAAAGCTGATGAAAATGATGCTAACGCAACTATCTTTCGCTGTCTTGATGACGACTTGTGTTTTTGCAAGCAACACAAAGGCTCAGGACATTTTGAACAAATCGGTGTCTTTAAGGCTTGAAAATACCGAATTACGCGACGCACTCGCCCAAATCGAGCGAGCTGCCGATGTGCAGTTTGTCTATAGCTCGCGCGCCATTCAAGCCAATCGTAAAGTATCTATTTCTGCAAATAACAGAAAATTGTCAGATATTTTAGACGCAACTTTGAAGCCTTTGAAAATCGGTTACAAAGTCATTGGTGGGCAAATTATGCTCAATGCCAATATCAAAAAAAATGAAATACCCCCCCTCAGTATAGGCAGCATCAACAATCTTCCTACGCTCAAATCGAGTATGGCTCAAACCATTACAGGTACTGTCAAAGACGAAAAAGGGGAACCCATGCCCAGTATCAATATTGTGATTAAAGGCACAAGTAAAGGGACTCAGACCGACCTTGACGGCAAATTCAGCATTGAAGCAGAAGTGGGCAATGTCTTAGTCTTTTCATCTGTTGGTTACAACAAACAAGAAATTACCGTTAGAAAAGAGACGACTTCGCTCAATATTGTATTGAAAGAAGACTTAGCGACACTTGGCGAAGTCACCGTCGTTGGTTCACGTGGCAAAGCGCGGACGGATGTTGACCGCCCTGTGCCTGTAGATGTTTTGAATGCAAAAGATTTGCAATTGACAGGTCAAACAGAATTGGGACAAATGGCACAATTTAGTTCGCCATCGTTCAATTCTGCTAAATATGGTATCAACGGTGTCGCTAATTACGCCGACCCTGCGACTTTGCGCGGTATGTCGCCTGACCAAGTTTTGCTATTGGTGAATGGCAAACGTCGCCACCAATTTTCAGCTCTGAACCTCAATGTGACCTTAGGTAAAGGCACCGTGACTACGGATATGAACTCTATTCCGAGTTTAGCGATTGAACGTCTTGAAATTTTGCGCGACGGTGCGGCGGCTCAATATGGTTCCGATGCCATTGCAGGGATTGTCAATTTGGGTTTAAATAAATCTGTTGGAAAAGGAACTTTTAGAACCCAATTAGGTCAAACCCAATCGGGAGATGGTACGCAATATATGGGTTCATTGAATTATGGTTTCAAATTGGGTAAAGAAGGCAGTTTTCTGAATGCAACACTCAGCTATAATCACGCAGGTGGCACGCAACGTTCTGACCCATTCACAGGACGTATTTATTTCGCAGCCGGTACTTCACCAGCAACGACACTGATTCGAGAGGACAGCATGCGGGCAGCGCGCGGGAAATATCCGACATCCACGTCGGGTAAGCCTTTTACCGTTTCCACTTATGGCAGCAATCCATTGACAGCGATTCAAACTTTTGTGAACATCGGCTACCCCCTCAGTAATGGCTGGTCTTTGTATGCTTTTGGTGGTTCATCACAAAAAGATGTGGCAGCAGAAGGCTTTTTCCGCAATGCCATTCCCACGGATGCCAACTCAAATGTGTCTATCTATCCTGATGGTTACGACCCTGACCTCCCAGGTGTGTCCAAAGACATTTCAGCTGTTGTTGGTTTGAATCGCAAACTGAATAAAGGTTGGAATATGGATTTCTCAACTGGTTTTGGGCATAATTACTTGGATTTATGGGCAAAAAACACAACAAATCCGTCAATGGGTTCAGCTTCGCCAACAGAGTTTTATGTCGGTAGAAGTGGATTTGGACAAAGCACAACGGAGGCAAACTTGTCTAAAAGTTTTGATATAAAAGGTCTGAAATCATTCAACTTTGCAGTAGGTAGTCAATATCGTATTGACTTTTTTAAACTCACTCAAGGCGATGCTAATTCCTATAAAGAAGGGACTGTGGCGGGCAAAGCCTCTGGTTCGAGCGGACGACCAGGTATTGCACCTGCCGATGAAGTGGATGCAAAACGGTCAAATATTGGTGTTTATGCCGATATTGAAACCGATATAACAGACAAATTTTTAGTGGCAACATCTTTTCGTTTTGAAAATTACAGCGATTTTGGCAATAATGTTTCTGGAAAATT
>JANMJN010000617.1:0-8406 GCA_031371355.1 Saprospiraceae bacterium | reverse complement strand
CGAATACCGAATCCCGAATATCCGAATCCCGAATATCCGAATCCCGAATATCCGAATCCCGAATATCCGAATCACGAATATCCGAATCACGAATACCGAATCACGAAAATGAACCGTTTGCTGATTGAAATAAAAGCCCGTTGCAACGACCCCCTCAGTATCGAAACGATATTGAAGGCGCACAACGCTGATTTCAAAGGTATTGACCATCAGATTGACACGTATTTTCGTGTACCAACAGGACGGCTAAAATTGCGTGAAGGCAATATCGAAAATACGCTCATTCACTACAATCGCCCCAATCAATCCGGCCCAAAGCAAAGCGATGTTACCTTGTTCAAAACGCCTACTGATGCGGCGGCTTTGAAGAGAATATTAACCGATTCCGTCGGTCTTTTGACTGTTGTTGATAAAAAAAGGCAAATTTACTTCATCGAAAATGTCAAATTCCATATTGATGAAGTACAGGGTTTGGGTCATTTTGTTGAAATCGAAGCCATCAATTCTGAAAATATTACAGAGGCATTGAGTCCCGAAGCATTGTACGAACAATGTTGTTTTTATATCGAGCTTTTCAAGATTCAGCAATCTGATTTGCTCACACATTCGTATAGTGATATGATACTGGGTTTGCAAGAGACCTTGCACCAAGACTCAGACTTTGATTTTGACCTATAAAATAAAAGACAATGCTTCGATTCACCATCTTTTTTGTATGCCTTGCTTGGAATTGCACTAAAAAATCATCCCCCTCAGTACCAGACCCGATAACGATGACTAAAGATTCCTCTTTCACATACCTCGCCCTCGGCGACTCTTATACGATTGGCGAAAGCGTCAAAGAGGCGGAGCGTTTTCCCAACCAATTGGCGAACAACTTAAAAGCAGATGGTATAAACATTGGTACCGTCAAAATCGTTGCTCGAACAGGTTGGACGACTGATGAGCTCCAAAGTGGCATTACGGCTGCGGGGTTGACCAATACCGACACTTTTGATATGGTTTCGCTGCTAATTGGTGTCAATAACCAGTATCGTGGACGTTCCGTTGAGGACTACAAACCATCTTTTACAGCACTTTTAGAACGTGCCATAAAGTTTGCAGGGGGCAAAAAGGAACGAGTTATTGTCGTTTCCATTCCCGATTATGCCTATACCCCTTTCGGTGGTGGACGGCAATCTATCAGCGAAGGCATTGACAAATATAATGCGGCAAATGAAGCCATAACACGTTCAATGGGTGTTGCTTATGCACAAATTACGCCCATTTCAAGAGAAGGGCTCAATGACCCAAGCCTTGTCGCAGGAGATGGTTTGCACCCTTCTGGTAAACAATACGGTCAGTGGGTGGTCGTTATGAAACCGATTGTAAAAGCCTTTTTTAAATAATGATGAATGATAAATTATGAATGATGAATACCTTTAGGTTCTACATTCATAATTTATCATTCATCATTCATCATTAAATGAAAATGACCATCGAACAAGCCCAACAAACCGTTGACGAATGGATAAAAACCATCGGCATTCGGTACTATAACGAGTTGACCAATATGGCAATTTTGACCGAAGAGGTCGGTGAAGTCGCCAGGCTGATGTCGCGGCTTTATGGCGAGCAATCGTTCAAAACACCAGAATTGGCAGCGACGGCAAAAGACGATTTAGCGGACGAAATGGCAGATGTTTTGTTCGTTTTAATTTGTCTGGCTAATCAAACAGGTGTAAATTTGACCGCTGCTTTGGAAAAAAATTTAGACAAAAAGACGAAAAGAGACAAAATACGTCATGCCCAAAACGAAAAACTGAAGTAATAGCATTTCAACATTCCAAATAAGCGTAATCAAAGCAATCTATCAACCCGTTTAAAACTGTAAAATGAATTTGACGCAACGCAACTTCGCTATAGCCTTTTCACTTGTAGTGGCAGGTGCTATTATCTGGTATTTCAGTGACATAGTCGCTTATGTGCTGATCGCTTGGGTCGTTTCAATGCTTGGTCAGCCACTCATGCGTTTTATGTACCTACGCGCCCGTATTGGCAAGCGGCATTTGCCCCCCTCAGTATCCGCCCTGTTGGTGTTGTCTCTTTTTATCTTTATCATTTTTTCTTTGATTTCTATTTTTGTTCCACTTGTCGTTACACAAGCCAATAATTTATCAAAAATTGACTACAATGCGTTTACAAAAGGACTTGAACTCCCCCTAAAACAACTCACCGATTGGGGGCATCGGTTTGGATTGATAAAACCCAAAGAAGACATAGTGATAGCGTTGGAACATTCATTTTCCGCTTGGTTTTCACCTTCTTTGGTCAGCGACTTTTTCAGAAATATCCTCATGACAGCAAGCAGTGTGGCAATTGGAACCGTTTCAGTGATTTTTATTTCGTTTTTTTTCTTAAAAGAACGGAATATGTTTACCGAATTTATGGCGCAACTTGTGCCCGATCAATATGATGCAAACGTTCGTGAAGCAGTAAGTGACACGACGACTATGCTCTCGCGCTATTTCAGCGGATTGCTCTTGCAAATGGTTTTTGTCGTTTTATTTTTATCGATTTCATTGTGGATAATGGGCATCGAAAACGCCCTTTTGATAGCCCTTTTTGCAGCACTAATCAATATAGTGCCCTATTTAGGACCTATGATGGGTTGTATTTTCGCCCTGTTTATCACGATTTCATCAAGTTTGTCCTTGGATTTTTATGATCAAACCGTGCCAATGCTTTTCAAAGTCGTGATATTATTTGGGGTTATGCAGTTTATAAATGATTGGATTATGCAACCTGCTATTTTCTCAAACAGAGTAGCGGCGCATCCTTTAGAGATATTCATTGTTACGTTGGTCGGTGCAAAAATCGGTGGCATCGGCGGCATGATTCTCGCCATTCCAACTTATACAGTCATTCGGATTATTGCCAGAGAGTTTTTTAACCATATTCGGATTGTTAAAAAAATCACGAGTGCGCTCAATGACGTTGTGCCGAATGATTGAAATGAAGGGTTGCATTGTTGGTATTGTTAAATGGCTGTATGGATTTTACCCCATACAGCCATTTAACAATACCAACAATACATTTAATCCTTTTTAGAGTCAAGGTTGTATTTCAAGCCTTTATAGCTCTTCAAAACCACTTTAACAGAACCAACAGACACAGGCGACTCAATCATTAAAGGTAGTTTATTGCTGTCATTGGTTGCCCAAATTTTCATTTGAGAATTTTCTTTAAACACATTACCCGCCACAAGCTGTGGGACAAATTTCATGGTCGAATATTTGCCCAAACCGCGTATGTTTTTTTCTTCTGTGCCCATATAACGATATTTCAAAGGAAACGTTTCTTCGTCAAGCATCACTTTCATCGGGAAATCTTGACCTTCTCTTACTTGTGCATAATTAATGGTTCGGCTGTAATATATCGCACTCAACAAATCATGCATCGCATCGGTCAGCTTAATTGAACCACGTTTTTCAACGGCATCTTTTGTATCGCCGCGCTCAAATTGAGCAGTGCGGTTCTTTTGATCATACTGCACTTTGTCATATAATTTATAGCGATTTTCTTTGACCCAACGAATGCTCGTTTGCGGTAAAAGTGTGTTTTTATCGACATAACTATCGAGTTTGTTATAGGCTTTATAAAACCATTCGTAACTTGAATATGTCCTGCCTTCTGCCGAAAGGTGATAACGAGAGCCTTCGTCGTCCACCCGAAAAGTCACTTCACCCGCAGGTATCCAGACGAAATTGAGGTTGTAGTAAATTTTATAAACCAATTCTTCTCCGTTTTGAAAAGCATTGTTTTCAACCGATTGAGTCGTCAATGTCGTTGCGGTATCTGGCGTTTGTGACGGATACTGAGGGGGGGTAAAATGTGGCATAAAAGCCATTGTTGCAACAAAGGCAAAAAGGAAAAGCGGTTTTTTAATTGGATTCAGATGATTTATGAATGTCATTATATGATGATTTTTTTTCGTAACCAAGAGATTTCAAAACATTTAATTTTAGTATCAATATTAACCCTATTAACGCTGGAAAAATGAGGTTTATTACCCAAAGAGTGAAGGTCGCTGCCAATATACTCAATTCATTGGCACTAAAAATACCCCAAATTTTCAACGCTATTTCACCCCTTGCCAACAAACCTACGATAGGCGGTAATGGTATGGATGTTTGCAACAAATAAATAGTTGCGATGCAAGATGCCCCCCTCAGTATATCTACGTCAATACCGAAAAAGCGTAGTATCAAAAAGTATTGTATCGAGTAAATAACATAACGTATGAACGCCCATAAAAGCGTCCGCAACAGTTCACTGCGAGAATATTGCCTAAGCACATTCACGCTTTTGATGAGGCGAGGGAATTTATATATAAGACGAATTTTTCGAAAAACAGGCACGAAGATTTCGAGGTTTAGGAACATAAATAACAAAATAATAACAAATCCTACTCCTAAAGCAACCACAAGATCAAGGATAATGCGGTCAACATGCCACAAAATGATCAAAAAATAAACAAAACCCAAAAAGCCAAACGAAATCAAAATAAGCTGTTGTGCCCAACTACCCACAAAAGTCGATACAACCACCTTCATGGCATTTTTTGATTTTAAAAATAAAATACGTCCACCGAAATCACCTACTCGATTGGGTAAAAACAAGGACGTTGTAACTCCCGCAAAAACCGCTTTATAGGCTTGCCAAAACGTAACATATTGCACACGGCGCACTAAAAAGCCCCATTTAACCGTCTCCGCTGCCCAGTTCAAAGGCATAAGCACCACGCAGGCGACCAACCAATACACGTTTTCTCCTTTGAGTTCAGCATAAAACAGATGCTTTATTTCATGGAAATCCTCACGAGCAAAAATATCGTACCAGAGTAAGAGAGCAAAAAGCAGCGCAATCACCGATTTGATAAGCCAATTGATGTAACGAGGTTGCCGTCTGAGGAATAGCAATATTTTGTAGTAAGTCCGCAATGATTATTCTTTTTAAGGTGCAAATTTGGCTATTTCTAAGGATTAACTTTCCTCTTTATGTGTAAATTTTTACTGAGGGGTTGATTTCTAAAAATTATCTTTGCCGCTGAAAAATATTCGCACCAATTTTAACAGCTTCAGCAACCACATCATGTCCACTTCATCAACTTACGTCACCTTATTTTTTCTGCTGTTTTCAATGACTATATTAGGGCAGCAAAGCACCCCTAAACCAACAGAACCGCCTAATATTCACATCAAAAAAGCCGTTTCAAAAATAACGCTCGATGGCAAACTAGATGAAACAGATTGGCAGCGCGCCGAACTCAGCAGCCCATTTTGGGAAAGTATTCCTTATGATACTTCGTTGGCTATTACTAAAACTGAAGTACGTATTACTTTTGATGACAACAACTTATATATTGGAGCTAAGTGTTATCAGAAAAAAAGCAGTTACATCGTTCAGTCGCTTCGGCGTGATTTTCCACCAGGCTCAACCGATTTATTTGGGCTTATTTTAGACCCATTTAGCGACCAGCAGAATGGTTTCAGTTTTGTTGTCAGTCCAATGGGTGTTCAGCGAGAAGGTTTGATATCCAATGGTAATGATTTTACAACCGATTGGGACAATAAATGGTTTTCAGAAGTCCAAAACGAACCTGATTTTTTCACCGTCGAAATAGCCATCCCTTTCAAAACGCTGCGTTATCAAACCCTTGACGGGGTCACAAATGAATGGCGCGCCAATTTTTTTCGATACGACCAAAGCCGTGCACAAGCAGAACGCTCAACATGGGCGCCTTTACCGCGTTTTACAAGTGGCAACAACGTCGCTTTCACGGGCAAAATAATTTGGGACGATGCACCGCCAAAGCCTTCGAGCCGCAATGTATCATTCATTCCTTACTTGCTCGGCTCGACTTCAAAGGATGTTGTGGCTCAAACGCCGCGTCATACTGAGGGGGGCGTTGGCTTCGATGCAAAGGTAGCGATTACCTCTTCTTTGAATTTGGATTTGACGGCAAACCCCGATTTTGCACAAGTCGAAGTGGATAAGCAACAAACCAATTTGAGCCGTTTTGAGCTCTTTTTTCCTGAAAGACGACAGTTTTTCCTTGAAAACTCTGATTTATTCGGCGCTTTTGGATTCGAAAATATCAATCCATTTTTTTCAAGGCGCATCGGTTTGGCAACCGATTCTGTGGGTAATACGGTTAAAGTACCCATCATCGCAGGCGCCCGTTTGACGGGTAAACTCGATAAAAACTGGCGTGTCGGCGTACTCGATATGCAAACCAATGGGCGCAAAGACTTGAAAATCGAAGCCTCCAATTTTTTTGCAACGGCAGTACAACGCAGGGTATTCAGCCGTTCAACCGTCAATTTTCTTTTTGTCAACAAACAGGATTTCAAGACCGATGCAGCCGGCAAAAACCTTTGGCAGCAAAACCCAAACGACTTCAACCGCATTGTCGGTGTGGACTACAACCTCGCTTCACAAGATGGTCTCTGGCAAGGCAAGGCATTTCTCCATCGCTCGCTGACACCGACCCCTCAGTATCAACCTTACGCAGGAGCCGCCGCTATTGCCTACAAAAACAATAATTTCAATTTTCAATCAAGTTTTGAAACTGTCGGCAGTGGTTATGCAGGAGAGGCGACCGGCTATGTGCCGCGTAAAAACTATTATCGAACCGAGCCTAATATGAGTTTTGTCTTTTATCCCCATTCGCAATACATCAATTCTTACAGTTTGGGCATGGATGGTGATGTACGTTGGCGGCTGTCTGACAACCGATTGACCGATTACGATTATTCGCCGGTGCGTTTTACGCTTGGTTTTCAAAATAATTCAAGTTTGTCCATTGTACCTATACGTTGGGATTACACCTACCTTTTTTCGCCTTTTGACCCCACGAATACAAAAGGAAAGACATTGCCGCAAGGCTCTGCTTATACCTATCGGAGCACTCGTTTAGCTTATAAAAGCAACCCTCGAAGGTTGTTTTCAGTCCTCTTGGAAGGGCGTTTTGGAGAATATTTTAATGGTAATATACAAGCTGTCAACGCAACCCTTACCTATCGTTGGCAACCGTATGGCTTATTCAGTTTGGATGTGAATTACAACAGAATTAACTTGCCCACAGGCTTTAATGACCGTCAATTACTCCTCATTGGACCCCGTTTCGATTTCTCATTTACACGCAATGTCTATTTCACAACGTTTTTGCAATACAACAACCAAGTAAATAATATCAATATGAATGCGCGTTTTCAATGGCGTTTTGCCCCCGTCAGCGACTTGTTTATCGTTTATACCAATAATTATTTTGCACAAGACGATACGGCAGCAGGTTATAGGGCGTTTGAATCGAAGAATCGGGCTTTGGTTGTGAAGTGTACTTATTGGTTGAATTTATGACTATAAGTCCGAACCCTTTCGTCATCTGTTGTAGCTATTGACCATCTTAACAATCATTTAACCTTACTTTTTTTCAATAAGACCGTCTAAAATACGTTAAGAGTTGGTCAACAATCATTTTATCAAAAAACAATTTAACAAAATGACTGTTGACTAATGACGACTTATAACGTATCACTCACTATTAAAAATCACTCGATATGAAATTTTTGAGAAATTTATTGCTTCTCACTCTCTTATTTGCCCCCCTCAGTATCACAACGCTTAAGGCACAACCTTCATCTGTCAAATCGGAAACTGACCCGAAAGCCAAAGCACTGCTTGACAAAGTAAAAAGCAAATACGACGGTTACAGCTCACTCGAATCTAAGTTTAAACTTGAATTTAAACTCGCTGAACAACCTAAACCTGAAACAATGTCGGGAAAAGTCTATCAACAAGGCGATAATTTCCGTGCTGAAATGGGCAGTGACTTTGTGATAGGCAATGGTCAAATGATTTGGCAAAAATCGGGCAATACTGTTCAAATAAAAAGTGCCAATAGCAAAGACGCAGACGACTTGATGACACCCAAAACCTTGATTCGGATGTATGAGAAAAAGGAGTTTATATTCGGTATTACAGGCGAATCAGCTGAAAGTTGGAGTAAAAAAGCGACTATTTTAACAGGTAAACCAACCAATCGCCGCAGTGAATTTACTAAAATCGTTTTAGCTGTTGACCAGAAAACGAATAATATCGTCAGTGTCACCGCTTTTGGACGTGATCAATCGCGCTCAAAAATCAGCCTTGATGCGCCTTCAGTCAATCAGAAATACAATGCAACGATGTTTAATTTTGATAAATCGCAATATCCGGGCGTGAAAGTGGAGGATTTGAGGATAGATTAAAAGCGTTAGATTATTAGACATTACGAACAAAGCCGATAAGACTCACTAAAGTCTTATCGGCTTTGTTCGTAATGTCTAAAAGATTTTAAACCAACTCAATACGCGGATTACG
>JANMJN010000612.1:0-2671 GCA_031371355.1 Saprospiraceae bacterium | reverse complement strand
GTAACAGTTAAGCGAAATGAATCACCAAACAGCACTTCTTTGCTTTCGGATAATTGCAAAACAAAAGGAGACGGATTAGGAATATCAATCTTTTTATCAATTTTACAGCCCATTCTATCCACTAATGAAATGATATAACTGCCTGATTTCAAGTTTTCGATGAAAATACGGCGTGGAAAAGTGTCATGTCCGTTCACTAAAAAATAAGGTGGTGAACCGCCTCTGGCACTGTCGAGGGCGATAACAGCATCGGTTCCATCATGGCAGCGCGGTGGTTTAACGGAATATTCAGCAACTTCGGGCGACGGAATGATTTTTAGAAGTATATCATCTTTTACAGTACAAGCGGTTGTTGCAGTCACTTTGACGAAAATCTTTACAGTTTGCTTCGGATTGACGGTAATAACTGGAGTCGTTTCGCCCGTACTCCAACTGTAAAGGCAATTGCGGCAATCGGGAATCGTAGCATCGAGGGTTACAGGATTACTCACGCAAACTTGCGTACTGTCTCCCAGATTTAATTCGAAAATACATTTGATTTTTGCGACCCACATATCATTCGTATTGAGTTTGCCACCGTCGGGAAAGACAAGTCTGCCACGTGCATCTTCTGTTTTGTCGCCACCTTTATCTGAATTAGACAAACCACAAACCAAATAGGCACCATCTTCAAACTTGACCATTTCAAAAGCCGCGTCATTGCCCGGTCCACCAAAGTTTTGATCCCAAATAATATCACCTTTTTCATCAATATAGACCAACCAAAAATCGTAATTACCTTTGAGTGTATCTTTTTTTGTACCACCGGGCAGAGATATAGACTGACCCGCCAACATAATATAGCCTGTTTTATTTTGTTCAATTGCCACCACGCGGTCATTGCTCGTGCCGCCATAAGTTTTGTCCCAAATCTTTTTGCCGTTTTTATCAATTTTGATTATCCAAAAATCGGCTTCGCCAAAGTTCATCGCTGTTTTATCAAAATCAGGATCGCCATTGCTGTTTGCGCCAATGAGAAATGAGCCGTCTTTAAGCTCTTGAATGTCTCGGATTTCATCTAATTTAGAACTGCCATATGTTTTGTCCCAAATCTTTTGCCCAGAGCCATCAAATTTGATAACCCAAATATCTTTGTTATTGCCTTTTACGCCGCGTAAATCCTCCGATTTATCACCTGACCGGCTTGAAATTGACTCGCAAGCCAATATGAAATTACCGTCTTGAGTGGTACTCAAAGCATAAGGATACTCGTCACGGTCGTCACCGCCAAAGGATTTGTCCCAAATTTTATTGCCATTTCTATCAATTTTGAGTAGCCAAATATCATTTGAGCCTTGATTGGGCATCGTTTTGTCGCCACTTACAGGTGAATCGGAATGCCCAATGATGATATAACTGTTACCATTATCAGTGACAACGGCATTGAAAGGTTGATCGTCACCACTGCCGCCAAAGGTTTTTTCCCATCTTTTCGTTCCATCTGGGGCAATCTGAACAAGCCAGAAATCGAAACCGCCTTTACCTGCATCTGATTTGTCGCCCGTCTTTCCTGAAAGGCTTGCACCAATTAAAAGATACCCCTCAGTATTTTGAATCGCTTTGTAGCAACGGTCAGTCGTATCGCCACCGTAACGTTTATCCCACAATTTTTTTCCGATACTATCAATTCGTACTATCCAATAATCTTCTGCACCTCGTGCTGGTTGAGTCACATCACGTCCATCGGCGGGTGAATCACTGGAACCAATGAGTAAAAAACCACCATCTTCAGTTTTGAAAGCAGATTGAAGGGTTTCCCAACCTGTTGCACCATACGTTTTTTCCCATTGAACAGTCGGTTGAGACATGACGGAGACTGATGCCAATGTCAAAATAGCAAGAATAAATAGAAAAAATATATTTTTAATGTTAGGAATGTTCATGCTAAATTGTTTGCTTTTGACTTCAAAGATATTTATTTTTTTCTGAAATGTCTATCTTCTTCAAATATGTGGAACAACATTTAACAAACTAAGGTTAAGATTTCTCTCTTTTTTTTCAGAATTCAAAACTTACCTTTGACCCGATTTAATAAAGACAAATTTTATTATTATACGATAAAAAGAATATCATGATTGAAAATCAGTTAGTTAGGGTGCACGATAAATTCTTTAGACCGATGATTTCTGCACAAGCCATTACAGAAAGAGTAGCGGCTATTGGGAAACAAATTACCCAGGATTACGCTGGTAAACGACCACTCTTACTGTCCATTTTAAACGGGGCTTACATGTTCGCTGCTGATTTGTCGCGAGCTATTGATACAGACTTAGAATTAACATTTGTCAAACTTTCTTCTTATAAAGGTACTTCAACAACTGGAAAAGTCACCACAGTTTTAGGACTTGATACCGATTTGCGTGGGCGACACATCATTATTGTTGAAGATATTATTGATACGGGCAAGACGCTTCACAACTTCTTTAAAGAACTCGATAAAGAAGAGCCTGCTTCTGTCGAAATCGCTGCATGTTTTCATAAACCAGAGGCGTTGCAACACCCCCTCAGTATCAAGTACTTAGGTTTCGAGATTCCAAATCATTTTATCGTTGGATATGGGTTGGACTACGATGGTTTGGGGCGCAATTTGCCTGATGTATATGAGCTGAATGAGTGATATTTGACCACTGAT
>JANMJN010000605.1:0-4164 GCA_031371355.1 Saprospiraceae bacterium | reverse complement strand
CTAACATAAACAAAACGCTCGAATACAACTACACCACGGTCGTCTTGATAGTAGCCATCAGTACATGCGCCAACGATACCACCTATTTGAACTTGCGCAGTAGAACCTTGATAAACCAATTGGCTTGTGTAGTTGTAACGTGTATTACAGAAGTCAAGAACTGTAATACGGTAGCGGAAAATTTGGCAGTATTGTGAACTGCTGTATTGCCATTTTTCGATTTCAACAACTGGAGCACTGCAAGTTTTTTGGTTTGCAGCAACTGTACCGTTCGTTGGCGTACAACCACCTTGTGCAGGAGGAATATTACCACCTACTACATTGTTTGAACCAACAACGCAGCTAGAGTTTTGCTCTACACCTGTACCATTTAACAAAGAAATCTCAGCGATGATTTTGTTTTTCAACCAAAGATCATAAGCTGCAGAACCAATGGCAAGACCATTAGATGTAGCAGAACATGTACTTACAGAATCACAAATACGTTTTACACGGAAACCTTCAACTGTATTGACAGTCAATGTTTGGCTACACTGAGTCGTTGTACCCGCACAGTCTTGGAAAGTCCAAGTTGCAGTAGCAGTACCTAAACCGCAGCTCAATGCAAGAGTCGTGATTGAAGAGTCTTTCAATGTAACACCGCAGTTATCAAATGCTGCAGGGCGTGTGAACAATAATTTGTAGCTGCTCAAAGCAGGATCAGTACACAATGCTGTAATGTTTGCTGGACTCATACAGATAGGACCTGTTTTGTCATCAACATTAACAAGAACCATACAATCACTGAAGTTACCAGCAGCATCTACTGCACGTACAATAACCATGATGTCTGTACGTCCAATATCAGAACAGTCAAAGTCAACATAGTCATAGAAGCAACCGTCGCCATTCACTAAACCTGCACCGCAAGTGTTAGAAGCGCCTCTTGTTGCACGACGTACTTGAATACGCTCGATACCGCAGTTGTCAGAAGAACCATTGTTGAATGTAGAAGCGAAAACGCGTACTTTACCATCAGAACCTAAAGTAGCACGTGTTCTTTCGATACACACAGTTTGTGGCGTTACGTTATCAATAATGTTAACGTTGAACTGTTGTGTTGTTTGATTGCCACAACCGTCTGTTACTGTGATAGAGAACGTAGTACCTTGGCTAATCATAATCGTAGCAGAAACATTCACTGTAGAACCACCCGCAACAACAACTGCTGCGTTTGAAGAACCACCGTTGAAACGTACGCGGCTATCTGAGCTTGAGAAAGTAACACTGTTGTTACCACAAGTTGGGTCAGAAGCTACCATTGTGAAGTTTACTGTAGCCATATTACAAGTATTGGCATCAGCCAATGGGCGTAATTGAATAACAGTAGAACTTGCTGCCGCTGTTACAGGAATCAACAATTTCGTCGTTACTGTATTTTGCGTCATTGGCATATCTGTACCATTTTGGTACATTCTAAAGCAATAAGAACCCGTTACTTGATCATAGTTCTGCCAAGTTGTTGAAACTGAAGGCGGTGTTGTATCTGTGAACGTCAAGATTTGAACAACAGGAATAATCATAGCAGCACCAGATTGGCACATATCTACGATTGTCCAAGTACGGGATAATCTTACGACCACCATTACAAAGCGGTAAAACTTGGTCAGTAAAACCTGTGTTTTGTACATTACAGATTGGTGAAGCACCAATGATGATGAACGGCTCATTTGCATCTTTAATGCCATTATTATTGGCATCATAATAAGGCCAACCAGGTAAACCCGCTGCAGTTAAAGCCGTTGGAGAATAATCTGTTACTGTACAAGAACCAGCAATATCAATAGCATCGAAAAGTGCTGGATTACGTGGGTCACGTATTACTGTGATAGTTTGGGTACAAGTCGCTGAAGTATTACCCCATACGTCTTTTACAGTCCATGTACGTGTTATTGAACGGATTACATTGCTGTTAGCAGCAGGGCAATCAACGTTAATCGTCACATTGTCTGTGTATGACTGTGTGTACTTAGAACAGTCAACAACAGTACCAGTAGGTCCAGTAGGTCCTTGTGCATTTTGTGCGCCATTGAACTCACCTGTGATGTCAAGATTATTGACACTACCAACTTGCGTACAATCTAATGTAATATTAGCTGGGCAAGTGATAGTTGGTGCTGTTTTGTCCTCAATTAAGAGGTAGCCCCAGCAAGAACCGGCAAGAAGAACGTTGTCAGCAGCTTCATTAACTAACAAAGTTGCAGCAATATCAGTACAAATACCGTCTGGACCCGCAGTCGTAACATTAGAAGCTGTCACTTTGACAACCTTACCGATGTAGTCTTGTAACTGAAGAGCCGTTGTAATTGCCGTCCCGCCTAATGAAGTAATCGTAACTGTACCTGAGCATACTTGCTGTGTCACGACAACGTCGTTTACCGTAGGCAAGGTATTGCAGTTAAACGAATAATTCGCACCTGGAGAGGTAGGCGAACCACCGACACATGAAAGCTGCGCATTCACGTTGATAGTCATAAGCATCATCACCACTGCGAATAATGTCCTACAACAATTTGAGTAAAAATTCATTTTCTTCATGAGAAAAAATTTTGAATTGATTAATTAAGAAATAAAGGTTTAAAAGCGCGTAAGTAAAATATGTATAAGATTTTCTTTATAATTCTTAGTTATTGTTATCCGATTTCAGTCATTAAGTTATTTGGGCAACCCTCCGCATAACTCAAATCGTTAAAAAACGCATAACATATATGTAATGATGACAAAGAACTTTTTTTGAATTAGGATTTGACGGATTTTTCTTGATTTTGAAGGTTTTGCATAGGCGTTCCTTTTAATCTGTTATTTTATCACCTTACCTAACTCTTTGTTTATCTGAATAACAGCTAATAAAATTATTAGCTCATTGTTTTTTTGTCTATTGCCGTGCCTTTTGCACTTTGCTTATTGATTGTGTAAGGCTCTAGATAATCTTACAGAATCAAATTTTATAGAATCATTAAAACACTATTCAAACTAAAAACATACTTCATTACTGAGGGGGCAGTAAAACCCTAAATTCAAACTAATTTCTGGAAACATAAAGAGATGAAATTCTTGACCTACTCAACTGCGTGCAGACACAAATAGCCCAACAACACGACGTTGCATGTAGTATTTGAATACAATAACATAGAAACAATGCTATGCATTCATCGTCAATAACATTTGCCGAATGGCATGTAGATTAAACTGAATTGCTGTAAAGCCAATGAGAGAGTCCGAAAGAAAAGAAAAATATATGTCGGTTTAAGGGAAGAAGCTTATTTAATATGCTCCATGTTCACGGGACTGCTCGTTTGGTTAATTCTGTTTGTTTATTAATGTCAAGTTTTTATCATGCGTTCTATTAACGGTTTTGGTTTAAATATTTTCATAGAAAAATAACTTATAAGAATCGTTATCCTTTCAGATTTTGATAGGACAAAGATATAAACCTAATTGAATAAACGCAATGCCTTTTTAAATATATTTTAACAAAAAGCAAATAGAAAGCCTAAAATACCTTTTTTAGGGTACGAAATTAAGATTTCAAGCACTTACCCGTTATAGAAATGAGAAAAGCAAATATTTTTTTGAAAAAAAAATGTTTGCTTTAAGTGGCTCTATATGATATTATTAACCACAAATTGCTTCCTCATCACAATTTCCACGTTTTTCAGCCCAGAGTCTTTACTTTTGCAAAAATATAAAAATATAAAAAAACAGGCACCATTAGATGAAAAATTTAATAGCTTTTTTCGTTTTAGCGTTCTCTTTACCTTCAATAGCTCAACAACGCAACCTACCCAAAAACTTCAACACCTTGAATATTACTGCCTCATTTAGCGCTCAAATACCCGCTGCCGATCTTGCCAAACGATATGGAAACAACCTCGGCGTAGGCGGCGGCATAGAGTATGTACGCATACCGTCAGGTTGGTCATTCAGTCTGTATGCTCAATATCTTTTCGGTCAAGCCGTTTATGAAGATGTCCTGTCGAAAATCCGAACTACAGATGGAAACATCATCGGCGAAACCAATACTTATGCCGATGTCGTTCTCCGTATGCGCGGATTATATACTGGCGCATCTATTGCCAAAATTTTAAAACTGCACGACAACGGCAATCGCTTCGGCGGTATTCG